>DASQNB010000095.1:0-2338 GCA_035645175.1 Geodermatophilus sp. | reverse complement strand
TGGACCGGCCAGGTGCCCGACCTGGTCGGCCGCAACGACGAGCTGAGCGAGGCGAGCCTGCCGATCCTGCGCCACCAGGACCAGGACCTCTACTACCGGGAGCGCGCCGACCGCCTGGGCATCGGCTCCTACGCCCACCGGCCGATGCCGGTCGACCTGCGCGAGCTGCCGCAGGGGGACGGCGTGCGGGAGTCGTCGATGCCCTCGATGCTGCCCTTCACCGAAGAGGACTTCGCCCCGGCGTGGGAGCAGAGCCAGCTGCTGCTGCCCTCGCTGCGCACCTCGAAGATCGACAACGGCTTCAACGGTGTCTTCTCGTTCACGCCGGACGGCGGCCCGCTGATCGGTGAGTCGCGGGACGTGGCCGGCTTCTGGATCGCCGAGGCGGTCTGGGTGACCCACTCCGCCGGGGTCGGCCGGGCGGTGGCCCAGCTGCTCGTCGACGGGCGCAGCGAGCTCGACCTGCACGGCTGCGACGTGCACCGCTTCGAGGACGTCCAGCTCGCCCCGGAGTACGTCAGTGAGACCTCGCAGCAGAACTTCGTGGAGGTCTACGACGTCATCCACCCGCTGCAGCCGCGGCTGTCCCCGCGCGACCTGCGGGTCAGCCCCTTCCACACCCGGCAGCAGGAGCTCGGCGCGGTCTTCCTCGAGGCGGCCGGCTGGGAGCGGCCGCACTGGTACGAGGCCAACGCGCACCTGGTGGACGAGCTGCCCGCGGAGTGGGTCCCGCCGGAGCGCGACGCGTGGGCGGGGCAGTTCTGGTCCCCGATCGCGGCGGCCGAGGCGTGGAAGACCCGCACCGCCGTGGCGCTGTACGACATGACGCCGCTCAAGCGGCTCGAGGTCAGCGGCCCCGGCGCCCTCGCGCTCCTGCAGCGGCTGACGACCGGGGAGATGGACAAGTCGGTCGGGTCGGTGACCTACACGCTCGCCCTCGACGAGGCCGGCGGCATCCGCAGCGACCTCACCGTGGCCCGGCTGGGCGAGCAGCTGTTCCAGGTCGGCGCCAACGGGCCCCTCGACCTCGACCTCCTGCTGCGCGAGGCGCCGGACGACGGCAGCGTGCAGGTCCGCGACGTCACCGGCGGCACCTGCTGCATCGGGCTGTGGGGTCCGCGCGCCCGCGACCTGGTGCAGCGGGTCAGCGCCGACGACTTCACCAAGGACGGGCTCAAGTACTTCCGCGCCAAGCGGGCCCGCATCGGGGGAGTGCCGGTCACGGCGATGCGGCTGTCCTACGTCGGCGAGCTCGGCTGGGAGATCTACACCAGCGCCGACAACGGCCAGCGGCTGTGGGACGTGCTGTGGCGCGCCGGCCAGGACCTCGGCGTGATCGCTGCGGGCCGGGCCGCGTTCAACAGCCTCCGGCTGGAGAAGGGCTACCGGGCCTGGGGCCACGACATGACGACCGAGCACGACCCCTACGAGGCCGGTCTCGGGTTCGCCGTCCGCAGGCAGAAGGAGGCCGACTTCGTGGGGCGGCAGGCCATCGCCGGGAGGGGGGACGAGACGGTGAGCCGCCGGCTGTCCTGCCTGACGATCGACGACGGCCGCAGCGTCGTCCTCGGCCACGAGCCGGTGTTCATGGACGGCCGGCCGGCCGGCTACGTGACCAGCGCGGCCTTCGGGCACACCGTCGGCCGGCCGATCGCCTACGCCTGGCTGCCGGCCTCGGCGACCGTCGGCACGGGCGTCGAGATCGAGTACTTCGGCACCCGCATCCCCGCCACCGTCACCGCCGAGCCGCTCGTGGACCCGGGCATGACCCGGCTCCGCGGCTGAAGGAGGACCTCCCGTGCGCACCGACACCGTCGAGACCTTCCTGGCACAGCTAGCCGCCAGGGTGCCCGCCCCCGGAGGAGGGGCCACCGCCGCGCTGCACGCGGCCCAGGCCGCCGCCCTGGTGGCGATGGTCGCCCGCTACAGCGACTCGGCGAGGTACGCCGACCACGCCGAGGAGATCGCCACCGTCACGGCCACCGCCGACCGGCTGCGTCAGAACGCGCTCGGCCTGGCGGATGAGGACGCCGCGGCCTTCACCGCGGTCACCGAGGCCTACCGACTGCCGAAGGGGACGCCCGACGAGGCCGCGGCCCGGTCCGAGGCCATCGCGACGGCCCTGGTCGCGGCGGCCCGGGTGCCGGCGGTCGTCGTCGCCGTCGCCGACCAGGTGCTGGGCCTGGCCGAGCAGCTGCTGCCGATCGGCAACCGCAACGTGGTCAGCGACGTCGCCGCCGCCGCCGAGGCGGCCCGGGCCGCGGCCACGACGGCCCGGGTCAACGTCGAGGTCAACCTCGGCGGCATCAAGGACCCGGCGACCTGGGGAGAGCTCGCC
>DASQNB010000094.1:0-2505 GCA_035645175.1 Geodermatophilus sp. | reverse complement strand
CTTCAGCGGACGGCGACCAGCGGCTGCTCGGCCAGCCAGCCGGCCAGCTCCTCGGCCGGCATCGGGCGGGCGAGGTGGAAGCCCTGGGCGAAGGTGCAGCCGAGCTCGGCGGCCAGCGCCAGCTGCTCCGCGGTCTCCACGCCCTGGGCCTGGGTGCGCACGCCGCAGGCCCCGGCCAGGGCCACCACGGCGGCGATCGCCGCGGCCGCCTGGCTGCGCCGTCCCTCGGGGTAGGCGACCAGGCTGCGGTCGATCTTGAGCAGGCCGGTGGGCAGGGCGACCAGCTGGCCCAGCGAGGAGAAGCCGCTGCCGAAGTCGTCGATCGACACCTCCACACCGGAGCGGCGCAGCTCGGCGAACTGCGCGGCGGCGCGCTCGACGTCCTCGGCCACCGACCGCTCGGCCAGCTCGACCACGAGCTGCTCCGGCGCCAGCCCGGACTCGGTCAGGGCCTCGTGGACGTCGGCGACCAGCGTGCCGGCGGCGACGTCGCCGGCACTGATGTTGACCGAGGTCACCAGGTGCAGGCCGGCGGCCGCCCAGGCAGCCGTCTGCCCGGTCGCGCTGTGCAGCACCCAGCGGGCGATCGGCCCCATGAGGTCGTGCTGGGCGGCGGTGGGCAGGAAGTCGGCCGGGGCGAGCAGGCCGCGGCGGGGGTGCTGCCAGCGGACGAGCGCCTCCACGCCGGTGCACCGGCCCGAGGGCAGGTGCAGCACCGGCTGGTAGTGCAGCACCAGCTGGCCGTCGTCCACCGCCTCGCGCAGCTCGGCGGCGACGGTGGCCTTGTGCTGGGCGGCGGCGCGCAGGTCGGCGGTGAACAGCCGGACCCGGTTGCGGCCGGCCGCCTTGGCCGCGTACATGGCGAGGTCGGCGTCGCGGACCAGGTCGGTGGAGCGCACCCGGGTCGACCCGGCCTCGGCGGCGGTGGCGATGCCGATGCTCACGCCCAGGCGCACCATCCGGCCGCCGAGGTCGAAGGGGCGGTCGATGCTGGCCCGGCAGCGGTCGGCCAGCGCCTCCGCGCCGTTGGTGTCGCAGTCGCGGCACAGCACGACGAACTCGTCGCCGCCGAGCCGGCCGACGGTGTCGCCGGAGCGGGTGCAGCCGGTCAGCCGGCCCGCGACCTGCCGCAGCAGGTCGTCGCCGGCGTCGTGGCCGAGGGAGTCGTTGACGTCCTTGAAACCGTCGATGTCCAGGAAGAGCACCGACACCGGGCCGCGGTCGTGCTGCTGGAGCTCGGCGTCGATGAGCTCGTGCAGGTGGGCGCGGTTGGGCAGCTCGGTGAGGGTGTCGTGGCGGGCCCGCCAGTCCGAGGCGCGCTCGGCGGCGACCCGCGAGGTGACGTCGGTGTGGGTGACCACGACCTGGCCGGCCTGGTCGACCCGGGAGGCCTGCAGGTGGATCCAGTGGGTGCCGTTGGGCAGCTCGATGGCGTAGTCGGCCTGCATCGAGTGCTGCTCGCCCCGCGAGAGCGCGCGCAGCTGGTCGATGAGGGTGGCGGTGCTGCCGTCGCCGTAGAGCCGGCGGGCCATGGCGAAGTAGTCGCCGTCCACACCGACGCGCACCCGGTCGTCACCGAGGAGGTCGGCGGCCTTGTCCCAGGCGGTGTTGGCCAGAAGCACCGTGCCGCCGGCGTCGATCAGCAGCGTCGGCAGGGGCAGTGCGTCGAGCACGGCCTCGACGACGACGGCGGGCTGCGCCGGCCCGTCGATCCGGCGGCGGACGTCGAGCGGCAGCTCGGGATCCCCCGGTCGTCGTCTCACGTGCTCTCCTGCCTGGTCGAGGCGGTCCCCGTCGGTCTCGGTCGTCACGGTGTCCAGGTCGAGGGCGCTCATGCCCCGTCGCTCCTCTCCGGCTCCCTCGTCTCCCGGACCACCCACCGCAGGTACTCGGGGTTCCCGCCGACGAGCGGCAGGGCGATCACGCAGGGGACGGCGTACGGGTGGAGCTCGGCGGTGCGCGCGACGACCTCCGGCACGAGCGACCGGCGGGTGTGCAGAGCGACGCGCGACTCGGGTTCGTCGTGCACGGCACCCTCCCAGCGGTAGACCGACCGGATGGCGGCGAGCTGGTGGCCGCACGCCACCAGTCTCTCCTCCACCAGTGTCCGTGTGTACCCGCTCAGCCACTCGGCGTCACTTCCGGTGACAACGATCTCGCACACGTCCTCCGCCACCGGGCCATCGTGCAAGGGTGCAGTGACAGTCGTGCGGGGTAGGGCGCAGCCATGAGCGAGGAGATGACCGTCACGGTCGACGGCGAGGAGTACCTGGTCCGCCCCGAGGGCGACAGCATGAAGGTGGGCCGCCGGGTCGGGGGCGACACGACCTGGCTCGAGGACGTCGACGTCGCCACGCTGCCCGAGGACGCCCGCAGCGCCCTGGAGCGCGGGGACTCCTCCGACGCGGCGCTCGTCCTCGCGGTGCGCGGCGTGGTGGCCGCGGAGGTCCAGCGCGGCGGGTGAGCCGGACGGGCCGGTCACGCCTACCGTCCACAGACGTGACC
>DASQNB010000093.1:0-3216 GCA_035645175.1 Geodermatophilus sp. | reverse complement strand
GCAGTCCGACGGTGTGGTGGTGGACGTCGGCGGCCGGCTCCTCGGCCGCGGGGGCCGGGCGGGGCGCAGGCACCGGGCGCGCGGCCGGCCGGCGTCCGGTGCGAGCGGCGGCCCGGGCGGCACGGCGGGCGGCCAGCCGCTCGCGGCGCGCGGCGGCCCGCAGCACGACGAGGTAGGCGACCACCATGACATCGAGCACGCCCTGCGCGATCCACAGCCACGGGCTCCAGGTCAGCGCGCCCACCAGGGCCACCAGCGTGAGCCCCAGCAGACCGGCCAGCGTGCGACGCCGGACGGCGTGGACGTCCACCCGCAGCTCACCGGAGGTCAGCAACGCGGCGCGGTCGATGGCGACCCGCTCGGTCTCCGCGAAGACCGCGGGGTCGACCGTCCGCCGCCGCTGCAACGTCCGGCCGGAGTCGGCCCCCGAGGAACCGGCCGCCGAGGAGTCACCGCGGGTCACCACCATCGGCACCAGCACGACGAACCACAGCACGACCAGAGCGGCCAGCAGCACACCCGAACCCATCTGAGAAACACCACCCGTCACACGAGTCACCTGCCGGGGGAAGTTACGGCCTGTACTCATCCGTTCGAGGGAGGCGCGCGGCGTGTCACTGATCATCGTGTGACGGGAGTGCCGGGACGGCGGCGTGTCGGCACGGCGACACCCGCCGCGCGGGGGTCAGCGTGGTACGCGGGACCGCCACCGGGCGAGCGCGCCGCCGGGCACGTCCTCGGCCAGCAGTGCGAAGGTGTCGTGGTCGCGCCAGTCGCCGTCGATGTCCAGGTACCGGCGCAGCAGGCCCTCGTGACGGAACCCGAGCCGGTGCACCAGGCCCCGGCTCGGCCCGTTCTCGGGGCGGATGTCGGCCTGCAACCGGTGCAGGCGTGCCGGGCCGAAGGCGTGGTCGCACACCAGTGCCACGGCCAGGGAGGCCATCCCCCGGCCGGCGACCGCGCGGTCGATCCAGTAGCCGAGGTTGCCCGAGCGCAGCGCGCCGCGGACGACGTTGTCGATGGTCACCTGCCCGGCCAGCCGACCCTCGACCCGGACGACGAAGGGCAGCGAGAAACCCATCGCGGCCCGGCGCAGCACCGCCCGCCGCATCGCCCGGTACGTCCCCGGCGTGTGCCGCGCGGCCCACGGCCCGGCAGCAGTCGGCTCCCACGGCGCCAGCCACGCCTCGTTGGCGATCCGGACCCGGCTCCACTCCTCGGCGTCCCGCCGGCGCGGCGGGTGCAGCTCGACCGGGCCCCAGGCCAGGTGGGCGGGCCAGCCAGGGCGCAGGGAGGGGTCGACCACCGCGCCGCTCAACCGCCCAGCAGCAAGGGCATGACGGTGACCAGCCCGCCGGCGGCCACCTCGGTGACGTCCTCGTCGACCACGATCAGGCAGTTGGCCCGCGCCATCCGGGCGAGCATGGCCTCGTCGCCGTCCCCGAGGGGCTCGACGACGTAGCCGCCGTCGGGGTGCCGCATGACCTGACCGTGCAGGTACTGCCGGTAGCCCAGCGGCGAGAGCAGCCGCTCGGCGGCGATCGCCTGCACGGTGCGGCGGAACAGCTGGCGCTTGCCCAGCATCACCCGGATCGCCGGGCGCACGAACACCTCGAAGGCGACCAGCGCCGCGACCGGCTCGCCGGGCACGCAGATGACCGGCACGGCGTCCCGGCCGAGCCGCCCGAAGGCCTGCAGGGGCCCGGGGTGCATCGTCACCTGCGAGAACTGCATCGGGCCGAGCTCGGCGAGCACCTCCTGCACCATGTCGCCCTCGCTGGCGAAGGTGCCGGCGACGAGCACCAGGTCGCTGCGCAGCAGCTGGCTCTCCAGCACCTCGGACAGCCGGCGCCGCTCGGCGGGCAGGATGCCCCAGCGGTAGGCCTCGGCCCCCGCGTCGCGCGCCGCCGCGGCCAGCGCGTAGCTGTTCACGTCGACGACCTGCCCGGGACCCGGGACCGTGCTGATCTCGACCAGCTCGCTCCCAGCGGAGAGGACGGCGACGCGCGGTCGCGGGCGCACCTGCACCCGGTCGCGGCCGACCGCGGCCAGCAGGCTGATCTGCGCCGGGCCGATCGGGGTGCCGACCTGCACCGCGGTGGTGCCCGGCGCGACGTCGTCCCCCGTCCGGCGCACGTAGCTGCCGGCCTCCGGGCCGGCGTGCACCGCGACGCTGGCCATGCCGCCGTCGGTCCACACCGCCGGCACGACGACGTCCGCGCCGGCCGGCAGCATCGCGCCGGCGGACACCTTCTGCGCCATCCCGGGACCGATCGACGCCGGGCCGCTGGGGCCGGCGACGGTCTCCCCCACCACCGACAGGTGGGCCGGCTCCTCGGGGGTGGCGCCCTCGACGTCCAGGGCGCGGGCGGCGTAGCCGTCGAGCGCGGCCTGGTCGAAGGCCGGCAGCGCGCGCTGGCTGACCACCTCCTCCGCGCAGAGCAGGCCCTGCGCGTCGAGGACGGCCAGCTCGATCGGGTCCGGCTGCGGCACCGCCGTGAGGATGTCGTCGAGGTGCTGCTCGACGCCGCGCGGCGGCACCGGCTCGGGGGTGGCGGGGGGCGGCGGCACCTGGCCGCGGTCGATCGCCGCCGTCTCGTGCCCGACCGCGCCGGGGAGGGCGGCGTCAGGGGCGGGCGAGGGCGCCGGCACGTCCCGCACCGAGATGCCGCGGCGCAGGTCCAGCGCCGTGGTGTCCCGCTGCCCGGGGACCGTCCCGTCCCTGCCGTCGTCGGTCATGCCCACCACGGGGGTCGATGCTGCCCTCTGGGGCGCTCCGCTCAGGCCTGCGACGCGCCCACGGCGGGCAGGTCGGCCACGAACTCGGCCAACCAGGCGCGGAAGCCGGGCCCCAGGTCGTCGCGCTCGCTGGCCAGCTGGACGACGGCCTTGAGGTAGTCCAGCCGGTCCCCGGTGTCGTAGCGGCGGCCGGAGAAGACCACCCCGTGCACCGGCTCGCCGCGCTCGACCAGGGTGGCGAGGGCGTCGGTCAGCTGGATCTCCCCGCCGCGGCCGGGCGTGGTCTCGCGCAGGACATCGAAGACCTCGGGGGCCAGCACGTACCGGCCGATGACAGCCAGGCTGCTCGGCGCCTCGTCGACCGGAGGCTTCTCGACCAGGCCGGTGATCGCGACGACGTCGGTGCCACCCGGCTCGACCGCCACCGCGCCGTACTTGTCGATGTTCTCCCGCCCGACGTCGAGCAGCGCCACCACC
>DASQNB010000092.1:0-2194 GCA_035645175.1 Geodermatophilus sp. | reverse complement strand
GGGCCTCGACCACCAGCAGGTGCACGGTGTTCGAGCCGACGTCCAGCACCCCGAGCCTCATGCGGTCAGTCTGCATGGCCCCCTCCAGAGGCTCGCGCCGAGCGGAGCGGGGCGTGAAGGGCAGGGGTCCTCTCTCTACGCTGGACGGGTGCACGACGTCCCCCCCGAGGTGCCGCTGGACTTCGCCCGGGAGTGGGTAGAGTTCCCCGACCCGGCCGACCCGCACCACGTCGTCCGGGCCGACCTGACCTGGCTGGCGTCCGCCTGGACCTGCGTCTTCGGCCGCGGCTGCGCCGGCGTCGTCGAGGGCCGCCCGGACGACGGCTGCTGCAGCCACGGCGCCTTCTTCGCCGACGAGGACGACCTGGCCCGGGTCACGGCCGCGGTCTCCGACCTCACCGACGAGGACTGGCAGCTGGCCCCCGTCGGCCGCGGCGCCTGGACCGAGGAGGACGACGCCGACGAGGAGGGCGGCGTGCGCTCGCTGCGCACCCGCCTGGTCGACGGCGCCTGCGTCTTCCTCAACCGGCCCGGCTTCCCCGGCGGCACCGGCTGCGCGCTGCACCGGATGGCGCTGCGCGAGGGGCTGCACCCGCTGCTCACCAAGCCCGACGTCTGCTGGCAGCTGCCGGTGCGCCGCGAGCAGGAGCAGGTCGAGCGGCCCGACGGCACGACGGTGCTGGTGTCGAGCATCGGCGAGTTCGACCGCCGCGGCTGGGGCCCTGGGGGGCAGGACCTGCACTGGTGGTGCACCGGCTCCCCGGCGGCGCACGTCTCCGCCGAGCCGCTCGTGGTCACCTACGCCGGGGAGCTCACCGCCCTGCTGGGGACGGCGGCCTACGCGGAGCTGCGGCGGCTGACCGAGGAGCGCCTGGACCGGGGCCTGGTCGCCCCGCACCCGGCCAGCCCGCCACCCGTGCCGGTGACGCTGCACCGCCGTCGTCCCTGAACGTCCACCCATCGGGGTTCCGACAGCACCGGGCGGCCACGCGGCGCCACTACCCTCTCCCCGACTGACCGACGAGCGGACGGCGGGACCAGTGGACGAGGAGCGCGCGACGGCGGGCCCTCCCGCGGCCGGGGAGCGCACCACGGCCGGGACCGCGCGCCCCGACAACGCCTTCCTCGCGCTGGTCCGCATCCCGGTCTTCCGCCGGCTGTGGGCGGCGATCACCGTCTCCAGCCTCGGTGACTGGCTGGGCCTGCTGGCCACCACGGCCATGGCCCAGCAGCTCACCCGGGAGGAGTCCCTCGCGGTGCAGGGGGCCGCGATCTCCGGCGTCATCCTCACCCGGCTGCTGCCCGACCTGGTGCTGGGCCCGCTGGCCGGAGCGCTGGCCGACCGGCTGGACCGCCGGACGACGGTCGTCGTCGGCGAGCTGCTGGCGCTCACGCTGTACCTGTCCATCGCGGTCACCTACGAGCTGACCTGGCTCTACGTCGCCCAGTTCCTCGTCGAGGCGGTCGGGCTGTTCACCAACCCGGCCAAGCAGGCGATGTGGGTGTCGATCGTGCCCCGCGAGCGGCTGGCCGTGGCCAACCAGGTCTCGCTGTTCTCCGTGTACGGCGCCGTCCCCGTCGCCGCCCTGGTGTTCGCGCTGCTGTCGACGGTCAGCCGGCTCATCGGCGAGGGCGACGGCAGCGAGGCCCGGACGGCGATCGTCGTCGCCCTGGTCTTCAACGCCGGCAGCTTCGGCCTGAGCGCGGCCACCGTGTTCCTCTCCCGCCGGCTCATCCCCGGCACGGCGGTCGACCGGGACGGCGGGCAGCGCAACGTCTTGTCGCTGGTCGTGGAGGGCGTGGCCTTCCTGCGCGGGCAGCCGTTCATGCGCGCCCTCTACGTGGGCGTCATCGGCGCGTTCGGCGCCGGCGGCCTCACCGTCGGGGTCGCCCAGCTGTACGTGGCCACGCTGCGCGCCGGTGCCGCCGGCTACTCGGTCGTGTTCGGCGTGGTCTTCACCGGCCTGGCCATCGGCATGCTCGCCGGGCCGCGGATCCTGCCCACGGTGCCGCGGCGCAGCGTGTTCACGCACGCCATCGGGCTGGCCGGGGTGGCCCTGCTGGTGATGTCCCTGCTGCGGGACTTCGTGCTGGCCACCGCCGCGGCGTTCTGCGTGGGCCTGTTCGCCGGCGTCAGCTGGATCATCGGCTACACGCTGATCGGCTTCGAGGTGGAGGACCGGCTGCGCGGCCG
>DASQNB010000091.1:0-6161 GCA_035645175.1 Geodermatophilus sp. | reverse complement strand
GTGGCGGGACCCTGCAGGAGGGCCGGCGCGCCCGCCGCGCCACCCTGCTCGCCACGGGCCTGGTCGCCGGTGCGGTCCTGACCGGCTGCGCGGCCGGTGCCGACGTCCGCGAGGCCGCGGCCACCGGTACGCCATCGCCGTCGGTCGAGGCCTCGCCGTCGGTCGAGGCCTCGCCGTCGGTCGACACGGCGACGTCCGCCGGCGCCGACCTGGCCGCGGGGCTGCTGCCCGCCGAGGCGTTCGGCCCCGGTGCCCGGGTCCTGCCGCTGAGCGGCGAGCAGCTGTCCCGGGGCGCGCTCGCCCCGGTCGGGTCGCTGGCCGGTGTGCAGGTCACCCCCGAGGCGTGCACGGCCGCGCTGCAGGCCCTCCCGGTGCAGCCGCCCGCGGCCGACGACGTGGCCGCGCAGGTCGCCCTCGACGGGACGACGGCCACCGCCGAGCTGCTGGTCGTGGCGGGCCCGGCGGCCGAGCTGGTCGGCCGGGTGCCGGAGCTGGTCGACCAGTGCCCGCAGGTGCAGGTCAGCTCGCCGGAGCACGGCAGTGCCACGGTCGACCTCGCCACCTTCGACGTCCCGGACCTCGGCGACGACGCGGTGGGTGTCGCGGTCACCGCGGTCGCGACCGAGCCGGGCGGCGCTCAGGTCACCGTGCCCGCCCTGGTCGGGCTGGTGCGCGACGGCGACCGGGTACTCGCCCTGGCCACGGGCGACCGGGCGGGCGGCGAGCCCGACCGCGCGGCGTTCACCGCGCTGCTCGAGCAGGCGCACGCCGCCCAGGCCGACGCGCTGGACTGAGAGAGGACCCCCCGCCCCCGCCGCCCGTAGAAGGGCCCTCTCCCCGAGCCCTTCGCAGGAGGACACCGTCCTGCATCCCTTCGCGAGCTCACGGAGCCCGGGACGGGGCCGCGCCGGGAAGGGCCGGTGCCCTGGACGGGGGCCGGGTGTCCACAGGCGCCCCGCCGTCCACAGATGCGCCCGCACGTCCCCTCCGGTGGGGCGCGACGGTGAGGGTCGGTCGCATGGACGACCCCACGCGCCCCCTGGTGCGCCTCACCGACTCCGCCGAGATCGCCGCCGCGCTGCCGCACCTGGTCGGGTTCCACCCGCACGAGTCCGTGGTGCTGGTCGCCCTCGGCGGGCCGACCGGCCACCGGGTGGGCCTCACCGCCCGCGCCGACCTGCCGGCCCGGGCGGCTTCGGCCGCGGTCGTGCACGCGCTGGCGCGCAGCGTCGCCACCGATGACCCGGCCGGCGTCGTGGTCGCCGTCGTCTCCGAGTCGCCCGACGACCGTGAGCCGCTGCCCGGCGGCGACGCGGTCGCCGGGCTGCCGCACCGCGACGTCGTGCACGACGCCGTCGTCGCGCTGGCGGCGATGGACATCCCGGTGCGGGACACCCTGCTGGTGCGCGGCGGCCGCTGGTGGTCCTACGACTGCCCGGAGCCCTGCTGTGCCCCCGGCGCCGGCGAGGCGCTGCCCGGCGGCGTCTCCGCGCTGGCGGCCGCCGCGGCGGCGTCCGGGTGGGTGCTCGCCCGCGACCGGACCGAGCTGGCGGCGCGGATCGCACCCCTGCACGGTCCGGCGCAGGCCGTCATGGAGCAGGTCACCTGGCGGCTGGTGGAGCGGCGCGCGCGGGCCGCGCGGGACGACCCGGACGCCGAGGCCCGCCGCTCCTGGGACGCCGTGCTGCGGGCCGTGCGGCGCTGCCGGCCGCCCGCCGACGGCCGGCTGCCCGACCGCGAGGTGGCCGGTGTCCTGTGGGGACTGGCCGACATCCGGGTGCGCGACCGGGCGCTCACCCTCGCGCTGGGGGACGACGCCGCCGCGGCCGAGCTGCTGTGGACCGAGTGCACCCGCCGCGCCCCGGCCCCGATGGACGCCGCCCCGGCCACGCTGCTGGCGGTCAGCGCGTGGCTGCGCGGGGACGGCGCCATGGCCAACGTCGCCCTGGCACGGGCGCTGGACAGCCGCCCGACCTACACGCTGGCCCGGTTGCTGGCCGACGGGCTGACCGCCTGCCTGCCCCCGGCCGAGCTGCGCGCCATGCTCGCGACGGTGACCGCCGAACCGGACGAGGTCTGGGCCGCGGGATGAGCTCGGCTCAGAGCAGCTCGGGGCGCTGCCAGTCCTGGCCGTGCACGTGCTCGGCCAGGAAGGACAGCACCGTCTCGTACCAGACCTGCGCGTTGCCCGGGGTGAGCACCCAGTGGTTCTCGTCGGGGAAGTAGAGGAACCGGGACGGGACGCCGCGCTTCTGCAGGTCGTACCAGAGCCGCAGCGCCTCGCCGATCGGCACCCGGTAGTCCCGGTCGCCGTGGATGACCAGCATCGGCGTGCGGATGGCGTCGGCGTAGCGGTGCGGCGAGTTCTGCTCGTAGCGCTTGGGCCGGCGCAGCGGGTCGCCCCACTCCTTCTCCCAGTAGTAGGCCGCGTCGGTCGTGCCGATGAACGAGTCGAGGTCCCACAGGCTGGCGTGGGTGACGATCGCGGCGAACCGGTCGGTCTGGGTGGCCACCCAGTTGGCCATGTAGCCGCCGAAGGACCCGCCCATCGCGGCGGTGCGCGTCTCGTCGATCTCCGGGCGCTGCTCGGCGGCGTCCACGGCGGCCATCAGGTCGGTGTAGGGCGCCTCGCCCCACTCGCCCCAGCCGCGCCGGACGAAGTCCTGCCCGTAGCCCTGCGACAGCGCGGGGTCGGGCAGCAGGACGGCGTACCCGCGGGCCGCCATCACCCACGGGCACCAGCGCCACGACCACGAGTTCCAGCTCATCAGCGGCCCGCCGTGGATCCACAGCAGCAGCGGCGCCGGGCGCTCCGCGGACGCGCCCTCGGGCAGCACCAGCCACGAGTGCACCCGAGTCCCGTCGGCGGCGGTCGTCTCGACCTCGTGCAGGGTGCCGGGCAGTCCGGCGAGGGTGCCGGGGTTGGGCAGCGGCTCGGGGTGCTGGCCGGCCGCCTCCGGGTCCAGCCGCACCGGGGCGGGGGGCTCGTCGTAGGCCGAGCGCAGCGCGTACAGGGCGCTGCCGTCCCGGGCCACCTGCAGGTCGCTGTAGGCGCCGTCGGTGGTCATCCGCACCGGGTCGCCGCCGTCCACGGGCACCCGGAAGAGGGCGTGCCGGCCGCCGTCGTCGGCGAGGAAGTACACCGTCGTCCCGTCGGCGCCGAACTGCGGCGCGGAGGGCCAGCGGTCGAAGCCGGTGGTGAGCTCGCGCGCCGCGCCGGTCGCGACGTCGACGTGCAGCAGCGTGTAGTCCGGCGGCTCGTCATAGGTCGACATCGACTCCCGCACGCAGACGACGGCGGTCCCGTCGGGGGAGGAGCGGGGCGAGTGCACGTCGGCCAGCGGGTCGTCGACCAGCACGCGGGTGTCCCCGGTCGTGGTGTCCACGAGCACCAGCCGGTCGCGCCGGCCGGCCGGGCCGTCGGGCACGGTGTCCACGCGCACGAGGGACCGGCCGTCGGGGAAGAGGTGCAGGTCGCCGCCGGCGCCGGTGGGCGGGACGGCGTGCGGTGTCAGGTCGCGCAGCGGCACCGCGGGCCCCTCGTCCCCGGCGGCCGGCTCGGCCGGCAGCGCGCCGGCCCAGAACAGGTGCGGGGTGGCCGGTCCCAGGTCGCTGTCCCAGTACCGCACCGGGTAGGCCTCGTGCAGGATCGCGGTGACCCCGGCCTCCTTGCGCCGCTTCCGGCGCTCGGCGTCGTCCTCGGCGTCGGCCGCGCCCGGCATGGCCGAGGCGGTCACCACCACCTCACCGGTGTCCGCGGCGACGGCGACGCCCCCGATCCCGCCCGGGTGGGTGAGCACCGGCCGGGCCTCGCCGCCGTCGGCGGGCAGGCTCCACAGCGCCGGCTTCGGGTCCTCCGCCCCGTCGCCGGCGCCCGGGTCGGGGCGGGCGGAGGTGAACAGCAGGGAGCCGTCGGGCGCCCACACCGGTGAGGACTCGCCCGGGGCACTGCGGGTGAGCCGGCGGGCGGGCCGCCGCCCCTCGGGGTCGACCTCCCACAGGGCCGACTGCCACTTGGTCTTCTCGCGGTCCAGGGTCTGCACCGCGACCGCCAGCCGCCGTCCGTCGGCCGACAGGGCCAGCCCGCCGACCCGGGGGAGCGCGACGAAGGCGGCCAGGTCTGCGAAGGGGGAGGTGGCGGGGGCGTCGGTGGGCTCGCTCACCCGGCCCACCGTAGGAGCCGGGCGAGCGGGGCCCCCTTGCAGGGTCCCCGGCCCCGCCCCGAGCGTGCGAGGAGTGGCGAGGACGGGGTCCTTCTCCGAGTGGCGGGGGGCGAGGGGGTCCTCTCTCAGAGGAGGGGTGCGGCCTCGGCGGGGGTGAGCTCCTCGTCGAGGGCGCTGACGAACACGTGCTGGGCCACGCCGGCCGGCAGCACGCTGCCATCGAGGCTGACCGAGCCGGCGGTCAGCTGGGCGACGGCGGTCATGCCCGGCCGCAGGCCCTGGGCGGCCAGCTGGCGCATGAGCTCGTTGTCCTCCTGCAGCTGCTCGCTGATCCGCTTGATCTCCACCCGGCGCCCCTCGGGCGTGGCCGTGGTCGACAGCAGCGTGAGCGAGTCCAGCACCGCGGAGGTCTCCCCGCCCAGGGCGTCCAGGCCCGGGATCGGGTTGCCGAACGGGGACACCGTCGGGTTGCCCAGCAGGGTGAGCAGCTTGCGCTCCACGGCCTCGCTCATGACGTGCTCCCAGCGGCACGCCTCATCGTGGACGTCGGCGTACTCCAGGCCGATGACGTCCACGAGCAGGCACTCGGCGAGCCGGTGCTTGCGCATCACCGCGGTGGCCAGCTGCCGCCCGGTCTCGGACAGCTGCAGGTGCCGGTCGCCCTCGACGGTCAGCAGGCCGTCGCGCTCCATCCGGGCGACCGTCTGGCTCACCGTCGGGCCGCTCTGGTGCAGCCGCTCGGCGATGCGGGCGCGGAGGGGGACGATCCCCTCCTCCTCCAGCTCGAAGATCGTCCGGAGGTACATCTCGGTGGTGTCGATGAGGTCGTTCACAGCTCTCCTCCGTGTCGTCCCTGATGGTACGGGGGGAGAGCGCGTGCGCCCGTTCACGCGACGGCGCCGTCGTCGGCACGCCGTGGGGGTGCCGACGGTAGCGTCGCCGGCGACATCGTCGTCAGCCCAGGGAGTGTCCCGTGAGTGACTCGGTCGCCGTCGTCTGGGACGACGCGCTGCTCGGCTACACGATGGGCGGGGACCACCCGCTGCACCCGGTCCGGCTGGACCTCACGATGCGACTGGCCGACGGCCTCGGGGTCCTGTCCACCGACCGGCTGCAGCTGCTGAAGCCCACGCCGGCCGACGTCGACCTGCTCACCCGGGTGCACGACCCGGCCTACCTCGACGCGGTCAAACGCGCCCCGGCCGACCCCGGCGTCGGGCACGGCCTGGGGACGGCGGACAACCCGATCTTCGACGGCATGTACGACGCCGCCGCGCTGATCACCGGGGGCAGCGTGCTGGCCGCCGAGCAGGTGCACACCGGGCGGGCGCAGCACGCGGTCAACATCTCCGGCGGACTGCACCACGCGATGCGCGACCGCGCCTCGGGCTTCTGCGTCTTCAACGACGCTGCGGTGGCCATCCAGTGGCTGCTGGACCAGGGACACCAGCGCATCGCCTACGTCGACCTCGACGTCCACCACGGCGACGGCGTGCAGGCGGCGTTCTACGAGGACCCGCGGGTGCTGACGGTGAGCGTCCACCAGACGCCGCTGACCCTCTTCCCCGGCACCGGCTTCCCCGAGGAGACCGGCGACGCCGACAAGGCCCTGGGCAGCGCGGTCAACCTGGCGCTGCCCAACGGCACCGACGACTCCGGCTGGCTGCGCGCCTTCCACGCCGTCGTCCCCAGCGTGCTCAGGGCCTTCCAGCCGGAGATCCTGGTGACCCAGTGCGGCTGCGACGCCCACCACGAGGACCCCCTCGCCGACCTCGGGCTGACCATCGACGGGCAGCGGGCCAGCTACCGGGCCGTCCACGACCTCGCCCACGAGATCTGCGACGGCCGCTGGATCGCCCTGGGGGGCGGCGGCTACGGCCTGGTGCGCTGCGTGCCGCGGGCCTGGACCCACCTCATCGCCGAGGCCGCCGGCGCCCCGCTGGACCCGGCCACCGAGATCCCCGAGTCCTGGCGGGAGGACGTGCGGCGCCGCGGCCT
>DASQNB010000090.1:0-5389 GCA_035645175.1 Geodermatophilus sp. | reverse complement strand
CGGTGGCCGTGATCACCGATCGGGTCAGCAAGGCCTGGGAGACACAGGGAGCATCGTCATGAAGAAGTTCGTCAACGACCCCAAGAACTTCGTGCCCGAGATGCTCGAGGGGATCGCCCGGGCCAACCCCGACACGCTCAGGTACGTCCCCGAGTACAACCTGATCATGCGCGCGGACGCGCCGCGCGAGGACAAGGTCTCGATCGTCCAGGGCTCCGGGTCCGGGCACGAACCGGCGCACGTCATGGTGGTCGGCAGGGGGATGCTCGACGCCGCCTGCCCCGGCGACGTGTTCGCCGCCCCGCCCATGGACTACGTCTACGAGACGGCGAAGCTGCTCAACTCCCCCAAGGGCGTCCTGCTGCTGGTCAACAACTACACCGGCGACCGGATGGCCTTCGACATGGCCCGGGAGATGGCCGAGTCCGAGGGCATCAAGGTGCAGGTCCTCACGATCAACGACGACGTGGCGGTCAAGGACTCGCTGTACACCGTGGGCCGGCGCGGCGTGGCCGGGAACTTCTTCGTCATGAAGGCCGTCGGCGCGGCGTCGGAGGAGGGCGCCGACCTCGACGAGCTGGTGCGCATCGGGCAGAAGGTCAACTCCGTGACCCGCACCATGGGCGTGGCGCTCACCGCCTGCACGCCGCCGGCGAAGGGCTCGCCGCTGTTCGACCTCGGCCCCGACGAGATCGAGTTCGGCGTCGGCATCCACGGGGAGCCCGGCCGGGAGCGGCGGAAGCTCACCGGCGCCGACCAGATCGCCGACGACCTGCTCGAGGCCGTCGTCAGCGACCTGCCCTACCAGTCCGGGGACCGCGTCGCCCTCATGCTCAACGGGCTGGGCGGCACCCCGATCAGCGAGCTCTACATCCTCTTCCGGCGGGCGCACGAGCAGCTGGAGCAGCGCGGGATCACGGTGGGGCGCAGCTACGTCAACGAGTACTGCACCTCGCTGGACATGGCCGGCGCCTCGCTGACCCTCGTCCGGCTCGACGACGAGATCGACCGCCTGCTCGCGGCTCCGGCGGAGGTCGCCGTCCGCGTGTTCTGAGTCCCTCGGAGAAGGACCTCCTGCCCGTTCCGAGCCCCGGCCTCCTGCAGGGTCCCGCCGCGAGCTCGCGAGCGGTGGGGGGCAGGAGGTCCTTCTGTGGTCGACTGGCCGCCATGCCGGTCGACCCCGCCACGTTCACCGCGGCCCTCCGCCAGTACGCCGCCGGGGTGTGCCTGCTGACCGTCCGCGACGACATCGACGACGTCGGCACCACCGTCTCCTCGGTGATGAGCGTGTCCGCGAGCCCGCCGCTGGTCGCCGTGGGGCTGTCGGCGGGCGGCTACCCGGCCGAGGTGCTCGAGGACGTGGGCCGCTGCGCGCTGACCGTCCTCGCCGCCGAGCACGCCATCGTGGCCAGCCGGTTCTCCTCCGCCGGCCGGCCCAGCGCACGCCACCTGCTCGAGTCGGTGCCCTGGACGCGGGCCCCGGGCAGCGGGGGGATCGTGCTCACCGGTGGCCTGGTCGCGCTGGACTGCCGGCTGGAGCGGCCGGTCGAGGCCGGCGACCACGTGCTGGCGCTGCTCGCCGTCGACGAGGTGCTGCCCGGCGACGCGTCGGCCGTGCCGCTGCTCCGCCACCGCGGCCGCTACGTCGACGAGACGGGCGCCGCGGCCGGCCGCGCCTGACCCCGCCGGCACACCGCGGCGGCGGGTGTCACACCGTGACCCCGGGCGGTGCTGTAGGGACATGGACCTGGTTCGATCCGCGCGCCCCGAGGCCGGCCTGGCCCTCCCGCGCGCGGCGCCCCGGCGCGCGACGGGGCGGGTCGGAGGGGACGGCGTGACGGTCTCGCGGTCGGCGGCCCCCGGGGCCGTGCGGGCCGACCTCGGGGAGGTGTTCCGCCTCGAGTACCCGCGGGTCGTCGGCGTGGCCGCCCGGGTGCTCGGGTCGCGGGACTCCGCCGAGGACGTCGCGCAGGAGGTGTTCCTGTCCTTCGGCCGCTCGTCGGTGCCGGCCGGCGAGGCCCGCGGCTGGCTGTCGGTCGCCGCGGCCCACACCGCCCTCAACCTGATCCGCTCGGGGCGCCGCCGCGCGTCCCGGGAGGAGAGCGCCGCCGCGGCCGACGACCACGTGGCCCCCGACGTCGCCGAGGCGGTGGTGACCCTCGAGGAACGCCGCCGGGTGCGGGCCGCGCTGGCCCGGCTGCCCCACAAGCAGGCCGTGGCCCTCGTGCTGCGGCACAGCGGCCTGAGCTACGCCGAGGTGGCGGCGGCGCTCGACCTGTCCCCCGGCAGCGTCGGCACCACGGTGCGACGTGCCGAATCCGCCCTGCGGAAGGAGCTGGACCGCCATGCGTCATCCGACTGACGGGGTGCTGCGCCGCCTCGTCGACGAGCCGGCCGGGGTCTCCGACGCCGACCGGCAGCACGTCGCAGACTGCCCCGTCTGCCTCGCCGGCCTGGCCGCCGCGCACGAGGACGCCGCGGCCGTCGGGGCCGCGCTGCGCGCCCACGGCGCCGCGGACGTCGACCCCGCGGCTGCCTGGGCGCGCCTGTCCACGGCGCTGCCCGCCCGGGCCGCGACCCCGGCCTCTCCCCGGCGGCGCAGCGCACTGCTGCGCCGCCCGGCCGCCGCGGCGCTGGCCTTCGTCGTCGTCCTGTCCGGCGCCGGCGTGGCGGCGGCCAACGACTGGCTGCCGATCTTCCGCACCGAGCAGGTGGCCCCGCTCGAGGTCAGCACCGACGACCTCGTGGCGCTGCCCGACCTCACCGCCTACGGCGACGTCGAGCTGACCGGCGACGGCGACCCGCACGCGGCGCCCGACGCCGCGGCCGCCCGCGAGCAGACCGGCCTGGACGTCCCCGAGGTGGGCAGCCTGCCCCGGGGCGTGGAGGGCGAGCCGGCGTACCAGGTGGTCGGCGAGCTGAGCGGCGTCTTCACCTTCTCCGCCGAGAAGGCGGCCCGCGCCGCCGCGGCGTCCGGGGAACCGCTGCCACCCCTGCCCGCAGGCCTCGACGGCAGTCAGGTCCGGCTCACCGCCGGCCCGGGGGTCGCGGCGGTCTGGTCGCAGACCACGGGGGTGCCCACCCTCGTGGCCGCCCGCGCGGTGGCGCCGCAGGCGTTCTCCTCCGGCGTGCCGTTCGAGACGGTGCGCGACTACCTGCTCTCGCTGCCGGGCCTGCCCGAGGACGTGGCCGCACAGCTGCGCACCTACACCGCCGACGGCTCGACCCTGCCGCTCCCGGTGCCGGCCGACCTGGTGGAGACCTCCGCGACGGAGGTCGGTGGCCTGCCGGCCACCCTGCTGGAGTCGCGCGACCAGGCCCTCGCCGCCGTGGTCTGGGTCGACGACGGCGTCGTCACCCTCGTCGGGGGCGCGCTCGGTGCGGACGAGGTGCTGGACGTGGCCGGGGAGCTGGGCTGACGATGGCCGGGGCCCCGACGGTCGCCGGACCCGGTGACGCCGCCGTCCGGGCCGCGGCGCACCTGGTCCGCGGCCTGCCCCCCACCCCGGCACTGTGGTGCGACGGCCTGCGCAAGCGCTATGGGCGGCGCACGGCCGTGGACGGCGTCTCGCTGTCCGTGGGCCGCGGTGAGGTCGTCGGCCTGCTGGGTCCGAACGGGGCCGGCAAGACCACGGTCATCAAGATGCTGCTGGGCCTCGTCCGTCCCGACGCCGGTGAGGTGATGGTGCTCGGCCGGCCCGGCGGGGACCCGTCCGCCCGCGCCCGGGTGGGCTACCTGCCCGAGCTGTTCCGCTACCAGCCCTGGCTGACCGCGGCCGAGGTGCTGCAGCTGCACGTCCGGCTCTCCGGCGCCGCCATCCCCCGGGACGAGCAGCACGGCTGCCTGGAGCTGGTCGGGCTGGGCACCCGCGCCGGCGACCGGGTCGGCGGCTTCTCCAAGGGGATGCAGCAGCGGCTGGGACTGGCCGTGGCGCTGGTCGCCCGCCCCGAGCTCGTGGTGCTCGACGAGCCGACCAGCGCCCTCGACCCGCTCGGCCGCGCCGACGTCCGGGACGTGGTGCTCTCGCTCCGGGAGCGCGGCGTGGCGGTGCTGCTCAACTCGCACCTCATCGGGGAGGTGGAGCGGGTCTGCGACCGGGTGGTCGTCCTCGACCGGGGTCGGGTGGCCGCCGCGGGGAGCCTCGCCGAGCTGCTCGGCCAGCGCGAGGTCCGGCTGCACCTGACCGGCGTGGTCCCGGCGGCCGAGGCGCGGCTGGCCGCGGCCGGGCCGGTCGAGCGCGAGGGCGAGTGGTCCACCGTCGCACTGCCGGCCGACGACGACGGGACCGCGGTGCCCGACCTGGTGGCCGACCTGGTGGCGCTCGGCGTGCGGGTCCACGCGGTCGAGCCGGCGCGGATCAGCCTGGAGGAGCGGTTGCTCGGCATCCTGCGCGCCGGTGCCGTGGACGGCCGGCCGTGACCGCCCGCACGGTGCTCACCATCGCGGCGCTCACCCTGCGCGAGGCCTCGCGGCGGCGGGTGCTGTGGGCGCTCGCCGTCCTCACCGTCGCGCTGCTGTCGCTCAGCGCCTGGGGCTTCTCCCGGCTGGCCGGTGCCGATACCGAGTTCGGGACGCTGACCAGCGGCCAGGCCCGGCTGGTCGCCTCGCAGCTGCTCAACCTGGTGATGTTCGGGATGAGCCTGATCGCGGCGCTGGGGACGGCGTTCCTCGCCGGGCCCACACTCGCCGGCGAGGTCGAGAGCGGCATCGCCCTCACGATGCTCGCCCGGCCGGTGCGCCGGTCGACGGTGCTGCTCGGCAAGTGGCTGGGGCTGGCGGTCTTCGGCAGCGGGTTCGTCGTCCTCGCCGGCCTGGCGCAGTGCCTCGTCGTCCAGCTGACCGTCGGCTACTGGCCGCCGGACATCGTCGGGGCGCTGCTGCTGCTGGCCGGGCAGACCACGGTGCTGCTGACGCTGGGCCTGCTCCTGTCGACCGTCGTGTCCCCGATGGCCTCGGGCGTGGTCGCCGTCGGGCTGTTCGGGGCCACCTGGATCGCCGGCGTCGTCGGCGGCATCGGCGAGGCACTGGGCAACGACGGCGTGGCCCGGGTCGGCACGGTGTCGCGGATCCTGCTGCCCACCGACGGCCTGTGGCGCGGCGCCATGCACGCCCTCCAGGACCCGTCCGCGCTCGCCCAGTTCGGCGTCGAGATGGAGGGGTTCCCGTTCCTCAGCGAGGCCCCGCTCACGGCGGCCTACCTGGCGTGGACGGTCGTGTGGGTGGCGATGGTGTGGGCGCTGGCCGCGCTGTCCTTCTCCCGCCGGGACGTGTAGCCGCCGGAGCGACCGGCCACCGGTGACCACGCCCACGCCTGTCTCGGGTCGGTGACCACGGCGGGCGGGGGCTAGCGTCGGACGCGATGACCGAGCCGCTGAACCCCTCGCCGTC
>DASQNB010000089.1:0-9687 GCA_035645175.1 Geodermatophilus sp. | reverse complement strand
AGGGGCGGGGCCTCAAGCTCAACCTCCCCGAGGCGACGGCGATCGTCACCGACCACGTCCTCGAGGGAGCGCGTGACGGCGTGCTGGTGTCCGAGCTGATGCAGTCCGGCCGCACGGTCCTCACCCGGGACGACGTCATGGTCGGCGTCCCCGAGCTGCTGGAGGAGGTGCAGGTGGAGGCGACCTTCCCGGACGGGACGAAGCTCGTGACCGTCCACCACCCCATCCCGTGAGCGTGGTCCCCGGAGAGGTGATCCCGGCCGAGGGCGCCATCGAGACGCTGCCGGGTGTGCCCAGGGTCGACGTGGAGGTGACCAACGCCGGTGACCGGCCGGTGCAGGTGGGCTCGCACTTCCACTTCGCACAGGCCAACCGGGCGCTCGAGTTCGACCGCGGGGCCGCGCACGGTCACCGGCTCGACATCGCCGCGGGCACCGCCGTCCGCTTCGAGCCCGGCATCACCCGCACCGTGACGCTGGTGCCGCTCGGTGGAGCGCGCGTGGTCCCGGGCCTGACGACAGCACCGGGAGCATCGCCGCGAGGAACGAGCGAGGAGCGGACCGGTGCGCGGAGTCAGCCCGGTGGACAGGGCCTGACGAGTGAGGGAGGGCTCGGCTGATGGTCCAGCTGTCCCGTGAGCGGTACGCGCAGCTCTACGGCCCGACCGTCGGTGACCGCGTGCGGCTCGCCGACACCGACCTGCTGATCGAGGTGCAGGAGGACCGCTGCGGCGGTCCCGGCCGCGCCGGCGATGAGGCGGTCTTCGGCGGCGGCAAGGTCATCCGCGAGTCGATGGGCCAGGGCAGTGCCACCCGGGCGGAGGGCGCGCCCGACCTGGTGATCACCGGTGCGGTCGTCCTCGACCACTGGGGGATCGTCAAGGCCGACGTCGGCATCCGCGACGGGCGGATCGTCGCGCTGGGCAAGGCCGGCAACCCGGACACGATGGACGGCGTCCACCCGGACCTGGTCATCGGCCCCGGCACCGAGGTGCTCGCCGGGAACGGCCGGATCCTCACGGCCGGCGGCATCGACTGCCACGTGCACTTCATCTGCCCGCAGATCGTGCCGACGGCCCTCGGCTCGGGCGTCACCACGCTGATCGGCGGTGGCACCGGCCCGGCGGAGGGGTCCAAGGCCACGACCATCACCCCGGGCGACTGGTACCTGGCCCGGATGCTCGAGGCGATGGACCCGTGGCCGGTGAACGTCGCGCTGCTCGGCAAGGGCAACACCGTGTCGCAGGAGTCCATGGAGGAGCAACTCCGGGGCGGTGCCAGCGGCTTCAAGCTGCACGAGGACTGGGGCTCCACCCCGGCGGCGATCGACGCCTGCCTCACGGTCGCCGGGCGGAACGGCGTCCCCGTGGCCCTGCACTCGGACACGCTCAACGAGGCCGGCTTCGTCGAGGACACGCTGGCCGCCATCGCCGGCCGGAGCATCCACGCGTACCACACCGAGGGCGCCGGGGGCGGTCACGCGCCCGACATCATCACCGTCGCCGGCCACCCGAACGTGCTCCCGAGCAGCACGAACCCGACCCGGCCGCACACCGTCAACACCCTCGACGAGCACCTCGACATGCTCATGGTCTGCCACCACCTGGACTCGTCGGTGCCCGAGGACCTGGCGTTCGCCGAGAGCCGCATCCGGCCGACGACGATCGCCGCCGAGGACCTGCTGCACGACATCGGGGCCATCTCGATGATCGGCTCCGACGCGCAGGCCATGGGCCGGGTCGGCGAGGTGGTGCTGCGGACCTGGCAGACCGCGCACGTGATGAAGCGCAAGCGGGGGTCGCTGGCCGGCGACGGCGCCGCGGACAACCTGCGAGCCCGCCGGTACGTCGCCAAGTACACGATCTGCCCGGCCGTGGCCCACGGGATCGACGGCGAGGTCGGCTCGGTGGAGCCCGGCAAGCTCGCCGACCTGGTGCTGTGGGACCCGCGCTTCTTCGGCGTCCGGCCGCATGCCGTCCTCAAGGGTGGGGTGATCGCCTGGGCGCAGATGGGCGACGCCAACGCCTCCATCCCGACCCCGCAGCCGCAGCTGCCGCGGCCGATGTTCGGCGCCTACGGCCGGGTGCCGGCGCGGACGTCGCTGCACTTCGTTGCCCCGGCGGCCGTGGACGCGGGACTGGCCGACCGGTTGGCCGTCGACCGGCGGCTGGTCGCCGTCACCGACACCACCCGGCTGACCAAGGGCGACATGCCGGAGAACACCGCGCTGCCCGAGATCCGGGTCGACCCGGACACCTTCACGGTGCGGGTGGACGGCGAGGTGTGGGAGCCCGAGCCGGTGCGCGAGCTCCCGATGGCCCAGCGCTACTTCCTGTTCTGATGACGGCAGCGCTGCTCACCCTCGCGGACTCGCGGCTCCCGGCAGGCGGGCACACGCACTCCGGCGGTGTGGAACAGGCGATCGCGGCGGGCGTCGTGCGCGACCCGGGCAGCCTCGCCACCTTCCTGCGGCGACGGCTGGTCACGTCGGGCGTGGTGGCCGCCGGCCTGGCCGCAGCAGCGTGCGCCGCGACGGACGCGGAGGAACTGACCCGGCTGGATGACGAGGCGGACGCGCGGACGCCGTCGCCGGCGCTGCGAGGTGCGTCCCGACAGCAGGGCCGGGGGCTGGTGCGGGTCGGCCGCCGGGCCTGGCCCTCTGCGCTGTGGGACGCGCTGCCCGACCGGCCGCACCACCCGGTCGCGCTCGGGGTGGCGGCCGCGGCCGCCGGACTCCGGCCCCGGGACGCCGCCGCGGCGGCCGCCTACCTGTCGGTCAGCGGCCCGGCGACGGCGGCACAGCGGCTGCTGGCCATGGACCCGCTCACCGTCGCCGCCGTCACCGCCCGGCTCTCCCCCGATGTCGACGCCGCGGTCGACGCCGCCGTCACGGCCGGCCTCCCAGCCACCACCGATCCCCTCCTCGACCTGCTGGCCGAGGTGCACGCCGCCCGGAAGGACCGCTTCTTCGCCTCATGACACTCACCGGGAGCTCGCATGCCGCCTGACCACAACCTCGACGACTACGTGGACGCGCCCGTCCCGCACCGGCACGGCGGCCCCCTGCGGGTCGGGCTCGGCGGGCCGGTCGGGTCGGGCAAGACCGCCCTGGCCGCGGCGCTGTGCCGCACGCTGGGCACCGAGTACGACCTCGCCGTCGTCACCAACGACATCTACACGACCGAGGACGCCGACTTCCTGCGCCGCAACGCCGTCCTCCCCGACGACCGGATCGAGGCGGTGCAGACCGGCTGCTGCCCGCACACCGCGATCCGCGACGACATCACCGCCAACCTCGACGCCGTCGAGCTGCTCGAGGCCCGGCACCCGGGGCTGGAGCTGGTGCTCGTCGAGTCCGGCGGCGACAACCTGACGGCGAGCTTCAGCTACGGCCTCGTCGACGTGCAGGTCTTCGTCGTCGACGTGGCCGGCGGGGACAAGGTGCCGCGCAAGGGCGGGCCGGGGGTCACCGCGGCCGACCTGCTCGTGGTGAACAAGACCGACCTCGCCCCGCTCGTGGGTGCCGACCTCGGCGTCATGCGCCGGGACGCCGACGCGGTGCGCGGCGGGAAGCCGACGCTGCTGGTCTCGCTGCGGGAGGACCCGAGCGCGGCGGCGGTGGCCGAGTGGGTGCGGGAGCAGATCAGGGCGTGCGCCGTGCTGCCCGCGGGCGCGAACACGACGCGGGCGTGAGCATCGCAGGGAGCGCCAGCGACCGAGGAGCGGAGCGGCTGCGGAGTGGAGCCGTTGGATGAGGACGGTCGTCGAGGTCGTCGCCTGCCGCGGGGCCGGGGGACGCACCGTGCTGCCGGTCGTCCGGTCCGGCGGGCAGTACGCCGTCCGCCGGACCGGCCCGGGGACGGTGCACCTGGTCGCGACCGCCTTCGGCCCGCTGGGCGGGGACGACGTCACCGTCCGGCTGGTCGTCGAGGAGGGCGCGCGACTGTGCGTGCGCTCGGTCGCGGCGGCGGTGGCGCTGCCCGCCCGCGCCGGCGGAGCGCCGTCGGTGCAGCGGGTGCACGCCACCGTGGCCGGCGAGCTCGACCTCGCCCCGGAGCCGACCGTCGTCGCCGCGCGGGCCCACCACCTCGCCGACCTGGCCGCCGAGCTGGGGCCGGACGCCGTCCTCACCACTGCCGAGCAGGTGCTGCTCGGGCGGCGCGGCGAGGAGCCCGGCCGGTGGACCGGCACCACGCGGGTCGTCCGAGAGGGCCGGCCGCTGCTGCACACCACGGTCGACCTCGGTCCCGGCGCGCCGGCCTGGTTGCCCCCGGTCGCTCCGCGGGCGTACGCATCCACCGTGCACCTGGGACGAGAGGAAGAGCCGGTCGCGACGGGGGAGGACGCCGTCCGGCTGCCGCTGCCCGGCGGGTGGACGGCGACCGCGTGGGGCACCGAGCTGCACCGGGTGACCGGCGCGCTGGCCGCCCTGACCGGGCCCGAGCAGGCGACGGCGTGACCCTCGCCGTCCGCGCCCGGCGGGTGCTGCTCCCCGACGGCGAGCGCGCGGCCACCGTGCACACCTCGGACGGCGTCATCACCGCGGTCACCGGCTTCGGCGACGCGCCGGCCGGCGCGGTCACCCTCGCCGACGACGAGGTGCTGCTGCCCGGCCTCGTCGACAGCCACGTGCACGTCAACGAGCCGGGGCGCACCGAGTGGGAGGGCTTCGCGTCCGCGACCGCGGCGGCCGCCGCCGGCGGCGTCACCACGGTCGTGGACATGCCGCTGAACTCGATCCCGCCCACGACGACCGTCGAGGCGTTGCACGTGAAACGGGCGGCCGCCGAGGGGCAGGTCGCCGTCGACGTCGCCTTCTGGGGCGGCGCGGTCCCCGGCAACCTCGACCAGCTGCGGCCGCTGCACGAGGCCGGCGTCGTCGGGTTCAAGTGCTTCCTGCTCGACTCCGGCGTCCCCGAGTTCCCGCCGCTGGACGATGCCGGCCTGCGCGCGGCGCTGGCCGAGCTGGCCGGTCTCGACGCGCTGCTCATCGCGCACGCCGAGGACGCCGACGTCATCGCCGCCGCCCCGCCGCCGGAGGGCGCCAGCTACCCCGCCTTCCTCGCCTCCCGGCCGCCGACGGCGGAGGAGACGGCGATCGGCCGGCTGGTGGCCGCGGCCGGGGACACCGGCGGGCGTGCGCACGTCGTCCACCTCGCCGACGCGGATGCCCTGCCGCTGCTGCGCCGGGCCCGTGCCGAGGGCGTCCGGGTGACCGTGGAGACCTGCCCGCACTACCTCACCTTCGCCGCGGAGGAGGTGCCCGACGGGGCGACCTCGTTCAAGTGCTGCCCGCCGATCCGCGAGTCCTGGCACCGGGAGGCGCTGTGGGCGGCACTGGCGGACGGGGACGGCGGCCAGCCCGTGATCGACATGGTGGTGAGCGACCACTCGCCGTGCACACCTGCGCTCAAGCGGCTGGACGTGGGCGACTTCGGGCTGGCCTGGGGCGGCATCGCCTCGCTGCAGGTGGCGCTGCCGGCGGTGTGGACCGGTGCGCGGGCGCGCGGGCTGGGGCTGGCTCAGGTGGTGCCGTGGATGTCGGCGGCGCCGGCGCGGCTGGCCGGGCTGCCGGGGAAGGGCGCGATCGCGGTCGGGAGGGACGCCGACCTGGTGGCGTTCGCGCCGGACGAGCGGTGGCGGGTCGCCGAGCTGCTGCACCGCAACCCGGTCACCCCGTACGCGGGGCTCGAGCTGGCCGGCGTCGTCCGCCGGACGTGGCTGCGGGGGGTGCAGACCGGCGGTGCCCCCCGCGGCCGACTGCTCAGCCGAGGGAGCACCTGAGTCGGCCTCCCTGCAGGTGAAAGGACCCCCTCCTGCCCACCCCTCGCTCCGCTCGGGGCGGTGCCCGGGAGGGGGCCGAGCGGTGGGGGCAGGGGGGTCCTCCTACTCCTCGCGGGCGGCCTGGTCGAGCACCTGCGGGTCGTCCCGCACGCCGCCGGCGGGGTCGGCGTTGCCCAGGGCGGTCCCGGCCGAAGGCCTCCTGCAGGGGCCCGCCGCGAGCTGGCGAGTGGCGGGGGGCAGGAGGTCCTTCTACTGGCGGGCGCGTTCGCGCAGGTCGTCGGTGGGTTCGGACACGGGTCCTCCTCCGCGCACGGTTCGCGGACACGGGCTGCCTACCCACCCCGTGTCAGAGTGACCCGCGACGCCGATCAGCCGAGGAGCCCGATGAGCGACCCCACCTGCCTGCCCGACCTGGCCAGCCGCGCGCTGGGCGGGGCGGTCCTCGCGGCGAACGACGAGTCCTTCGCGGCCAAGGAGAACCTCGTGCTGCCGCACCCGGCCCAGGCGCTGTCCGGGTTCGGCCACCGCGGCAAGGAGTACGACGGCTGGGAGACCCGGCGCCGGCGCTCCCCCGGGTCGGACTGGGCGATCGTCCGGCTCGGCGTCCCGGGCGTGGTCGCGGCCGTCGTCGTCGACACCGCGCACTTCACCGGCAACTTCCCCCCGCAGGCGTCGGTCGAGTGCGCGGCCGTGGAGGGCCACCCCACCGTCGCGGAGCTGGAGCGCGCCGACTGGCGACCGCTGCTGCCGCTGTCGGACCTCGCCGGCGACACCGCCAACACCTTCCCGGTCGAGTCGACCCGGCGGGTCACCCACGTGCGGCTGACCGTCCACCCCGACGGCGGCGTGGCGCGGCTGCGGGTGCACGGCACCGCCGTCCCCGACCCGCGCATCGTCGACGCCGGCCCGTTCGACCTGGCGGCGCTGGACAACGGCGCCCTGGTGACCGGGGTGAGCGACGACTTCTACGGCCGTCCGGCGCAGCTGGTCTCCCCGGGCCTGGCCCGGTCGATGGGGGAGGGCTGGGAGACCCGCCGGCGGCGCGGCGACGGCAACGACTGGGTGCAGGTGTCACTGGCCTGCGAGGGCGTGGTCACCCTGGCCGAGCTGGACACCTCGTACTTCCTGGGCAACGCGCCCGGCTCGGCGTCGCTGACCGGCAGCGGTCCGGACGGCGAGGTCGTCGTCCTGCCGCGGACCCGGCTGCAGCCCGACACCCGGCACCGCTTCGTCCTCGAGGGCGGGCCGGCGGTGGACCAGGTGCGGCTGGACGTCTTCCCCGACGGCGGCATGGCCCGGCTGCGGCTGTGGGGCCGGCCGACTGCCGCCGGCCGCGAGGCGCTGGGACGCCGGTGGTTCGACGCGCTGCCCGACGTCCAGGCGCTGGAGGTCCTGCAGGGAGCAGGGGTGCCGCCGGCCGAGGCGGGCCGGCTGGTCGGCGCCCGCCCGCTGCCGGACCGGCTGCCCGCGGCGGCCGCCCGGCTGGTCCTCGGCCCCGGGCGCACCGAGGGGTGACCGGAGCGGCCCGGGGCGCCGGCCGGCGCCGCTAGGGTCGCCGTCGTGCCGCGCCTCCGCCTGCTCGCCGCCGCACCCGTCGTGGCCCTGGGCCTCGCCGCCTGTGGCGACTCGATCGAGCAGGGCGACCTCGAGACGCGGGTGGCCGGCGCCCTGGAGTCGCGGTCCGGCGTCGCGGCCGAGGTCTCCTGCCTCGGCGACCTCGCTGCCGAGGTGGACGCGCACACCGAGTGCACCACCACCGACCCCGCCACCGGCGAGGAGCGCACGTGGCGGATCGTCGTCACCTCGGTCGAGGACGACACCGTTCAGTTCGCCGCCGAGCGGGCCGACTGACCCGGCGTCACGCACCCCTCACCTGCGCTGGGCAGGATGCGGTCCGTGGGGACCGCTGACCTGCTGGTGCACGACGCCGAGCTGCTGGCCACCGTCGACGACGCCCGCCGCGAGATCGCCGGCGGCTGGGTGGCGGTCACCGGCGGGGTGGTGGCCGGCATCGGCGGCCCCGGTGACGCGCCCCCGGCCGCCGCGCGACGGGTCGACGCCCGCGGCTGCCTGGTCACCCCGGGCCTGGTCAACACCCACCACCACCTGTACCAGAACCTCACCCGCGCCTTCGCCCCCGCGTTGACCGGCGGCCTGTTCGAGTGGCTGGTCACCCTCTACCCGCTGTGGGCGCGGCTGGACGAGGAGGCCGCCTTCGTCAGCGCCTGGGTCGGGCTCACCGAGCTGGCGCTGTCGGGCTGCACCACCTCCACCGACCACCTCTACGTGCACCCGCGCGGCGGCGGCGACCTGATCTCGGCGGAGGTCGCGGCTGGCCGCGAGCTCGGCGTGCGCTTCTCCCCGACGCGGGGCTCGATGTCACTGTCGGTCGAGGACGGCGGCCTGCCCCCGGTCTCCGTCGTCCAGGACGACGACGAGATCCTCGCCGACTCGGAGCGGCTGGTGGACGCCCACCACGACCGCTCGCCGCACGCGATGACCCGGGTCGCCCTGGCGCCCTGCTCGCCGTTCAGCGTCTCGCCCGCGCTCATGCGCCGGACCGCGGAGCTCGCCGAGGACCTCGACGTCCGGCTGCACACCCACCTGTGCGAGACGCAGGACGAGGACGCCTTCTGCCTGGCCACCTTCGGCCGCCGCCCGGTCGACCACCTCGCCGACGTCGGCTGGCTGTCCGACCGGGTGTGGCTGGCGCACGTGGTGTGGCCGTCGGCCGAGGAGGTCGGACGGCTGGGCGCGGCGCGGGTCGGGGCGGCGCACTGCCCGTCGTCCAACATGGTCCTGGGCAGCGGGCTCGCGCCGGTCGCCGAGCTCCGGGCCGCGGGGGTGCCGGTCGGGCTGGGCGTGGACGGCTCGTCGTCGGCGGACTCCGCGTCGCTGTGGCTGGAGGCCCGGACGGCGATGCTGCAGGGCAAGCTGCGGCACGGCGCCGGCGCGATGTCGGCCCGCGACGCGCTGGAGATGGCCACCCGCGGCGGGGCGGCCTGCCTGGGGCGGGCGGGCGAGGTCGGCGAGCTGTCGGTCGGCGCGTGCGGTGACCTGGTGGTGTGGCCGCTGGACGGCGTGCGGTTCGCCGGCGCGCTGTCCGACCCGGTCGAGGCCTGGCTGCGCTGCGGCCCGGTGTCCGCGCGGCACACCGTCGTCGCCGGGCGGTTCGTCGTCGAGGACGGCGTCCCCGTGCACCCCGGCCTGGACGAGCAGCTCGCCGTCCACCGCCGCATCTCCGCGGCGATGCAGGCAGCGATCTGAAGCCAGGTGGGTGGCCCCGTTCAGGGCACCGCCCCGAGCTTGCGAGGGGTGGGGAGGACGGGGTCCTCTTTCAGAGGGCGGCGGCGAGGGTCTCGAGGTCGTCGAGAGTGGAGTCCAGGTGCGGGGAGACGCGCAGCACCGGCCCGGTCATCTCACCCGGCGCCCGCTGCGGCGGGATCGCCGTGGTGACGATGCCGTGCTCGGTGAGCAGCCGCGCCCGGGTGGTGACGACGTCGACGCCGTCGGGCGGGCGCAGCGTCGTGGTGGCGGTCGGCTCGTCGCGCGGCTCGACCACCCGCCAGCCGGCGACGCCCTCGAGCACCTCGCGGGCGCCCCGGCCGAGCCCGGCCAGCCGCTTCCGCACCCGGTCCGGCCCGGCGGCGAGGTGCTCGCCGACGGCCAGCACCAGCCCCACCCGGCCGGCCACGTGCGCCTCCCCGGACTCGAAGGCACGCAGCGGCGGGACGTCGTCCGGCGCGCTCAGCAGCGGCGTCAGCTCGGCGGCGACCGCAGGGCGCACGCACAGCACGCCCACCCCGCGCGGCCCGGCCAGCCACTTGCGCGAGGTCGAGTAGACGACGTCGGCGCCGAGGTCGGTGTCGACGTGCCCCAGCGACTGCGCGGCGTCGAGCACCAG
>DASQNB010000088.1:0-9513 GCA_035645175.1 Geodermatophilus sp. | reverse complement strand
GGCGCGACCGCGCAGGGGGTGCTGTCAGCTTGGGATGCCGGTGCCGAATCCGAAGCGGCCTCGGACGTAGACCTCGCTCACGACCCCCACCGCTGCTGCTGCATAGCAAAGCGAGCCAATGCCGCGTGTTGACCACCGTTCTGACCACCATTGTTCCTGGTTCGGGGTCGTTAGGGTTGGTCCGCGACGGTTCCGCATGAAGTCTGACCTGCGCAAAGGTACTTGGGCGGACGTCCGCGAACCCCTTTCCCACGTCCGGGGGTCAAGGGGTCGCAGGTTCAAATCCTGTCAGCCCGACAGTGAAACCGCAGATCAGAGGCGGGTCGGCCGTGAAGGCCGTCCCGCCTCTTGCATGACTACAGCAACGCGTACAGCAACGCGGCCCGAGGACAGCAACGGTCACCAGCGGAGCGCTTGGTCGAGCCGGTCGGCCGCCTCGCGCTGCTGCGCTGGACCGACGTGGCTGTAGGTGTCCGCCGTGATGGCGTACGACGAGTGGCCCAGGTGTTCCTGGACGACCTTGGTGTGCGTGCCGGCCGCCAGCAGGAGGCTCGCTGCGGAGTGCCGCAGGGTGTGCAGGGTGACGCCGCGGAGGCCGGCTCGCTCCGCGAGGACCTCGAAGCGCCGCAGCACGTCGCGGGGCTCGAGCGGTGTACCGATCTGGGTGGCGAAGACGAGGCCGTGCTCCTGCCAGGCTCCGGCGGCCGTGCGCTGTTCCTCCAATTGCCGGGTCCGGTGGGCCCGGAGCGTCTCGATGGCCGAGCGGGGGAGTGGCACGGTCCTGCGGGACTTGTCGGTCTTGGGCTCGTCGAGCTGCAGCCCCTGGGACGTCCGGGAGAGGGTCCAGCGGACCCTCAGCAGCCCGGCGTCGAGGTTGACGTCGGACCAGTGCAGGGCCAGCGCCTCCCCGCGGCGCAGCCTGGTGGCGAGCATCGGTCGCCTCGGATCGCCTCGAGGAGCGCCTGCGCTTGCTCCGCGGTCAGGTGCGGCGCGTCCTTGCGCTCGACGCCGGGCCGTCTCACTGCTGCCGCGGGATTGCTGCGGATCAGTCCGTCGCGCGAGGCGATGTCCAGCGCCGCCCGCAGGACGGTGTAGATCGTCCGGACCGTTGACGCAGACAGTCCGGCGTCCCGCTTGGTGACGACGAGCGCTTCGACATCCGAGGGACGCAACCGGCCGAGGGGGATCGTCCCGACTGTGGGCACGAGGTGGGTGCGGGCGAGGGTGGCGTAGAGGTCCTTGGTGGCCTGCTTGCGGTCGCTGGCGGCGAGCGACTTGGTGATCCAGTCCTCGAGCCACGCGGCGACCGTCATGGAGGCGTCCTTGTCCGGTGCCCCGGACTCGATCCGCTCACGGGCGTCCCGGAATTTGGCTCGGACCTCGGCCGAGGTCCTTCCATAGACCGTCCGCCGCGGGGCTGGGGACGACGGGCCCGGACCACCGACGGAGGTGGCAACGGTCGCGTTCGCCGGCACGGTCGTGACCCCGTGGGGACCGGCGCCGCGTCGTCGAGCCCCGGCACACGGTCGTCGGTGCGTACGCCGCCGATCCGCGCCGCGCGTGTGGCCGGCGGGGCGGTCGCCGCGCGAGCGGTGGCCTGGGGCGAGGAGTACCTGGGCAGGTCCTGTCTGTCAGATGGCGGATGTCCGCGAGACCCCCGGCTGCGAGGCTCGGTTCCCGAGCAGCTCGAGCCGAGGAGGACGCATGACCGCGCAGCAGACGGTCCCGACCACCGCGACCGGTTCCCATGTGCTGGAGGAGGGATTCTTCGCCAACCGGAGCTTCGACTACGGGATCCGCATCGCACTCGGCGCCACTGCCTACGGGGTGGGTGACGTCGGGACGGTGCTGGCGACCGCGGCGCGGATCACCGACGGCGACTGGGCGAGCTGGTTCTCGGCGTGGACGGATCGGGCGGACCAGCTCGCGGCACTCGCTGCGCAGCACCGCCAGGCGGGCGACCTCCGGGGAGCGAGCTGGGCCTTCCTCGCGGCGGCCGACGCCTGGTCCCGCTCGCTCGATGCCGTCGACGGCCTGCCGGCCGAGCAGGCCGAGGCCGTCCTGCTGCCGACGTTCCGCAAGGGGCGCGACTGCTGGGAGGCGTGGATCGACTGCGCGGGCTCCCGGTTCGTGCGTGTCGACGTCCCGTACGAGGACACCACCCTGCCCGGGTACCTGCTACGGCCCGACGCCTCCGGTAGGGCGCGGCCGACCCTGGTGATCACAAACGGCAGCGACGGCCCGATCACCGACATGTGGTGGGCCGGCGCGGCGGAGGCCCTGGACCGCGGCTGGAACGCGTTCGTCTACGACGGCCCGGGGCAGCAGTCGATGCTCTTCGAGCGGGGGACGACCTTCCGTCCGGACTGGGAGGCGGTGCTGACCCCGGTGGTGGACGCCCTCGTCGGGCGCCCGGACGTCGACGCCGCCGCCCTCACCGCCTCCGGGATCAGCCAGGCCGGGTACTGGGTGCCGCGTGCGTTGGCGTTCGAGCACAGGTTCGTCGCGGCGGTCGCCGATCCGGGGGTCGTCGACGTGTCGACGTCCTGGGTGGAGTACCTGCCGGCCGATATGCTCCAGCTGCTCGACGCCGGCCGCAAGGACGACTTCGACCGGTACATGGCCCAGGCGGGCGGGGATCCGGAGACGGCGCGCACCTTCGCCTACCGGGCCCGTCCCTTCGGCGTGAGCAGCCCGTTCGACCTGTTCACCGAGGTCCGCCGCTACCAACTGCGTGACGTGGCGGAGCGAATCCGGACCCCGCTTCTGATCACCGAACCCGAGGACGAGCAGTTCTGGCCCGGGCAGTCCGAGCAACTGGCCGGGCTGCTCACCGCACCGCACGAGGTGGCCCGCTTCGGCGTGGCGGACGGCGCCAACTGGCACTGCCAGCCGCTGGGGCGGCGGCTGACCGCGCTGCGCGCGTTCGAGTGGCTGGAGGCCCACCTGCCGAGCCGCTGACGTCCAGGCCGCGATCCGTGCTTCCCGGCCTGCACAGGGACCCGCCGGGTTCCTACAGTGCCGTGGGTGTCCTGCTGGACCCGCTGGCCGCCGATGCCCTCGTCGACGGCCACGTGGTGCGCCGCGCGAGTGGGGACGACCGTGGCCTGCGGCACGGCCTCGCGATCGCCGCGCAGCTGCTGGCGCCCCGCCGGACGGCACCCGCCCGGCTGGCTTCGCCTTCGCACAGGTGGACCCCTGGTGCCAGGCTGGGCCGGTCCTGCTGTGCGTCGACGACGCCCCCGGCTGGACACCGCGTCGATCGGCCTGCCCCGCCGCCTGGCGTAGGCCCGCCGCTCGACTCCCTCTGCGGTTTCGGCGCCCTGCCACGTCCTCCCACCCATGGACCCGGTGGACGTCGGGGAGCTCGTGCGCGAGCGGCTGGGCGCATGGCGCTCTGCGGACCCCTCCGCCGTTCTCGACCGAGCCGCGGCGACCCGCTCTTCGTCCTCCTGCTGATGGGGACCTGCAGACCCGGGGCCTGCTCGTCCGGTCGGGTCGCGACCGGATCGCTGTGTCGAACGACGCGAGTGCCGTCCCGGCGGCTGTAGGTCTCGCTGCGGACGGTCCAGAGCCACGTCCCGCACATCCTCGCCGAGCTGGGCCTCCGCTCTCGGATGGGGATCGCCGCGCAGTGCGCCGATGTCGCTCCCCCCTGGACCGAACATCGGCACGATGGCGGATGTCTGCTCGGTGACGGCTTCCTAGCGTCGCTGCCATGAAGCCACTGTCCTTCGTCCTCGACTTCCTCCCGTGGATCGTCTTCACGGTCGTGGCGCATCGATCGGCCGCGGACGCCGTAGCGTGGAGCGCGCTGCTCGCGGTCGTCCTCACAGCCGTCCTGCTGATCAGGGCCAGGCAGCGGGGCGACCCCACGACGCTGAACGCCGTGTCCCTCGGCATCTTCGGGGTGATCGCCGTCCTCGGGTTCGTCGGCGGCCCTCCGGTCGACGACAGGCTCTACACCTGGGGTCGGCCCCTCGTGGGCGTGGTCCTCGGCGTGTACGTCCTGGCCACAGCCTCGGTGCGCCCCTTCACCGAGCAGTACGCCCGGCAGTCGACCCCGCGTCAGTACTGGGGATCACCGACGTTCCACTCCATCAACCGGGTCATCAGCGCGGCCTGGGGACTCGGCCTGGTCGTCATCGGGGGGTGCTCTCTGCTCCTCACGGCCCTCGACCAACAGCACACCACCTTCTCCTCGGTCCACCTCGTGGAGCTGCTCCTCAACTGGGTGATCCCGATCGCGGTCATCTGGGGACTGGTGAAGTTCACGGCTGCCTACCCCGACCACGTCACCGGAAGGGAGCAGACGGTCCCGACGCCGGCGCAGGACCACGACCGCAGGACCTGACCCGTGTCGGGGGACCCGGAGTACCAGGACGGGGGTGGTGTCGGCCGCGGGCTCACACGACCTGTCGACCGCAGGACGAGCCTGACCGCGAGCTCGTCGGGCGGTCGGCGCTAGGGCGACCGCAAGGCGGGCAGCACCTCCGTGGCGACCAGGCGGTCCGAGCGCTCCCGCACGGCAGAGTCGATGTCGCGGGACCCGCCCACGACGGTCACGTGGGACAGGCCGAGCCCGATCAGCCGGCGCAGCCGCTGCACGCACTCGTCGGGGCCGCCGATGACGCAGAACCGCCGCAGGAAGTCACCGGACAGCGTCTCCGCCTGGGTCGCGTGCTCCAGCCCGTGGTGGTAGTCGTCGTAGTGCGCGCTGACGTCGGCGACGACGGCGGCGTCGGCCGTCGACAGGGACGAGGGCGAGCCGCGCTGGAAGTGGGCGGAGATGCTCGCGTTGCCGCGCACGAGCTCGTCGAGCGCGTCCTGGTCCGTTCCGACGCCGACCACGACGAACGCGCCGATGTCGAAGGTATGCGGGTCGAGCCCAGAGGCCGCGCGCGCCTCCCGTGCCGTCCGCACCGCCCACTCGACCCGGTCCGGTTCTGCCCCCACGGTGACGGTGACCCGGTCGGCCCGCCGGGTCGCGGCCGCGATGACGTGCGGACCGGAGCCGAACACGTCCACGGGGACTTTCTCGTCGCCGGCGACCGGCAGCCAGGTGATCCGACTGCCGAAACCGTCGACGTCGACCGTGCCGCCTCGCAGGTAGGTCTGCAGCCGGCCGACCTGCTGCTCGAACTCGTGCGCGGACGGCGGCCGGAGTCCGATGAGCTGGAGCGCCGTGTCGCCCCGGCCCACGCCGAGGTGTGCCCGTCCTCCGGTGACGGAGTGCAGGGTGGCGAATGTGGAGGCCACGACCGCGGGATGGCGGGTGACCAGGTTGGTCACGGCCGTGCCGAGCTTCAGCCGTGATGTGGCCGAGGCAGCCAGGTACAGCGACCCGATGACGTCCATGCTGAGGTTCTGCGTGTCGGTCAGCAGTAGCCCGTCCCAGCCGTCGTCCTCCGCGGCCGCGGCGTGGGCGCGCACGTCGTCGGGCAGCGGATAGGACCGCAGGTAGAACTCGGTGGCGGGCACGTCAGCTCCCTCCTGCCGACCGCGTACCGGAACGGCCGGGTGTGGACGCAGATGGGGACCACCCACCGCCAGGATGTCGTCGGGTGGCGCTGGCTGTCGAGAGAGCCGCAGCGCCCACGCTCGGACGCAACGGCACCTGTGCGTGTCGCCGCCGGGTGCTCAGCACACCTCGCCGGTACCCACCGACACACCCCTCTGGCTTCCACTGCTCGGTCACGGGATGCGAGGGATCGGGATCACGAGGACCTGCGTCGCGGCCGCGTCGCCGTGATCCGGGGCGATCGCCGCTCGGCACCCGATGGGGTCGACGGCGGCTCCCGGCGGGGGCGGACGGGATCAGCGGGAGCCGGTGACCTTCCCGGCGCTCATCTGCGAGAGCAGTCCGGCTGGCGGTGGCGCGGCCGGCCAGACCGGGCACGCGGTCTCCGGGAAGAGCACGGTCGGTCAAGGCCCATGTCCGGCGCCGTCGCCCGTCTGCCTGAGGTCAACGGTGCCGCGCCACCGTGGTGGCCAGCTGGACCCGGGAGCCGAGGCCGAGCTTGCGCAGGCTGTGCGAGATGTGGGTCTGCACAGTGCGGGGTGAGACGTAGAGCCGGGCGGCGATCTGCGGGCTGGTCAGCCCCCGCCCGACGAGCTCGGCGACCTGCAGTTCCGTGGGCGTGAGGCTGTTCCACCCCGACGACGGACGTCGCCGCCGGCCGGTCACACCCAGCCGGATCTCGTGCTCGCGCAGCCGGGCGGTCAGCCGTCGCTCGACGGTGGTGGCACCGAGCAGGTCGGCCACGCTCGTGCACCGGGCCGCGCAGCTGCGGGCCCGTTCAGCATCCCCGCTGGCCGCGGCGGCCACGGCGGCCTCCTCCCAGGCACCGAGCTCACCGGGGACGTGCCCGCGCCCGGCGAACGCCGACGCGGCCGCCATCGCCCGGTCCGGGTCCCGCTCCGCGATGGCCCGGACCAGGTCGGTCGCCGGAGCCATGCCGGGCATCTCCTGGACGGGCACCGCCGCGGAGTCGGCCATGACCTGGGCGAGCAGATCGGTGTCCCCGGCCTGCAGAGCGATGCGGGCGGTGTCCGGACCGGCGTACACCGCCCACACCAGGCGGCCGGAGTCGAGGGTCTCGATCCAGCTCCGCCGCGCCAGGGCGATGGCGCCGGCGAGGTCGCCACGGGCCTCGTGCAGCAGCATCTCCGCGTGTCCGACGGCCGGCAACCCGTACTGCTCGGGCAGCGCCCGCAGCTTCCACCGGGAGAGCCCCGTCGCGGCGGTGTCGAGCTCGCCGCGACGCACCCGCATGCCGAGGCCGAGGCCGACCGCGCGGGAGAGCCATCCCGTCCCGGTGACCGCGGTCGCCTCGAGACCGGAGTCGAGAAAGGCGAGCGCGTCGTCCCAGCGGCCTGCGACGTATTCGATCGAAGCCGCGACGAACAGGTGGTACGGCAGTTGCCAGCCGCGCCCCGACTGCTGTGCCTGCCGGCGCAGCTCCACCGACCGTGCGCGGGCGCCTTCGATCCCGTCGGCGTACAGGGCGAACCACGGTGGCAGAACTGGAGCCGTCGGCCCGTCCGCCCAGTCCGGGGAGCCGGCGTCCACGCGCGCGCGCACCGCGTCGTCGATCATGTGCAGGGCCCGGCGGCAGCGGCCCGTCAGGAACAGGTCCACCGCGGCCGGCAGCAGCGCGGCGCCGCTGCTGCCTGTGGGGACCCCGTCCCCGACCGGCTGGCGTCCCCCGAGCACGACCACCCACCGGCGCAGCTGGGTCAGCGCCTCGCGGGCGCTGGCGGGGAGTTCGCCAGCCAGATGACGGTCGATCTCGCTGAGCCCGCCGGGGACGTCGGCGGTGCTCACGATGTGGTGCAGGCGGAGCCGCACGAGCTCCGCGCGCACCGCGGGATCGGACGTGCGGTCCAGGGCCTCGCTCGCCACCTGCATCGCCTCCGCCATCCTGCCCGCCGTTGCCAGCACCCCGGTCCGGGCGACGGCGATCCGGTCCTCCAGCTGCGTCCGCTCCGGGCCCGCGGGGAGCGCGGCCACCTGTTGCGCGGCGGTGGCGAGCAGATCGGCCGCCTGCACAGGGGCGTGGGCGAGGTCGGTACCGGCGACCTGAAGCGCGACCTCCGCCTGCGATGCCGCGGACACAGCCGCGGCGGCGGATTGCTGCAGCACCTGCGACGGGATCTCCCCGCCTGTTCGCAGCTCCGCCGCGCACGCCGCATGCAGCATCTCCCGCAGCGGGGGCTCGAGATCGGCATAGACGACGTCGCGGTAGAGGTCGTGCCGGAAGGCGAGCAGCCCGTCGTCGGTCCAGCGGGCCACACCCGAGCCGACGGCGGCCTGGATGGCGCGGAGCAGGGCGGCTGGTCTGCTGCCGGTCACCGCCGCGAGCTGGTCCGGCGCCGCGGGCCTGCCCCACACGGCCAGCACCTGCAACAGGTCCCGGGACGCCGGGTCGAGCATCGCCAGGTGCGTCCGCGCCCCGGCCTGCACCGACGCGGGCGTGTCGGCGGCCGTGGCCGAGGTGGTGAGCAACCCTCGTCCGGCGTCGAGCAGCCCGCGCCGCTGCAGGTCATCGAGCATGACGCGCGCGTGGAGCGGGTTGCCGCCGGTCACGGCGAGCAGCTCCTGGACCTGCGGACCGGGTGGCGCGCCGTAGCGGGCGGTGACCAGAGCGTCCAGCTCCTCCGGGGCGAGCCCGCTGAGCTCCACCTCGTGCACATCGGGGCGGGCCGCCAGCAGGGCCAGACCCTCACGGAGGGGCAGCGGCCGCCGCGTGAGCAGCAACGACAGCGGCAGGTACCGCGACATGTCGACGAGCCACCCGAGCAGGTCGAGCGAGTCCCCGTCGGCCTGGTGAAGATCGTCCGCGCACAACAGCACCGGTCCCTCGGCGCACAGTCTCTCCGTCGCCTCCACCATCCGGTCCCCGGTGTCCGGCCCCGGCGGGTACACTGCCTCGACCCGCAGCAGGCCCGCGATCAGACCGAACGGCCGGCTGCGGCTCATCTCGTCCGCTTCCACCCAGTGCACGGACGTCCCGGCACGGGCGAACCTGGCCGCCAGGAGGCCGACCGTCGTGGACTTCCCGATCCCGGGCAGCCCGGTGAGGAGGACGGCCCGATCCGCGTCCCCGCTCAGTCGCCGGAAGAGCTCGTCGACGACGGTGGCGTGAGCACGGAACGGTACGGGAGCCACCGCGGCAGGCTATTGGCCGCCTACCCATCGCTCGTGCTCCTCGCGCATGGTCCCTGGTGCCGAGGAGGAACGCCCGGACGCCGGTGAGGAAGCTGTCTGGCTCCGCTGCGTGGCAAGCGGAGACCGAGACCAGCCTGTGCGCGCGGTCGGGGTCGTCGGGACGTGACCGTGGTGTCCGCGCCGGGAAGTCGAGGACGTCGAGCGGGAGCCAGTCTCAGGTTGCTAGATCCAACTCGGCGGGTTGGCACCCGCGGTCGGCCGGCTCGATGCCATACCAGGAATCGGGCCGATCGCCGCGCAGATGATCCTGGCCGAGATCGGCGCCGACATGGACCGCTTCCCCACGCCGGCGCATCTGACCTCCTGGGCGCGGTTCGCCCCCGGGGTCAGCGAGTCCGCCGGCCGCAAGAAGGGCAACGCCGGCACCGGCAACGGCGCGGCAAGAAGCGGGCCATCGTGGCGGTCGGCCGCTCCATCCTCGTGATCATCTGGGTGCTGCTCCCCGACACCGAGGCCCAGTTCGTCGACCTCGGCGCGGACTACTACACCACTCGTACCATCCCCGAACGCCGCGTCCGCCACCTCATCCGCGAACTACAGGCACTTGGCTACACCGTCACGCTCGACCCGGCCACCTGTTCCAAGTCAGCAGGGATTCTTGGATCAGGCTGCGGCGCCTGCTGCTCTGTACGAGCCCACCAGGTACGTCAACGCACCCCGTCAGGACCGGCAGGGAGCGGTGGAATGGCGGCCTGACCCGCCGCGGGAACGTCACGCTCAGCGGCCGGAGTTCGCCATGCGGCGCAGGCACCCGTGCAGGCCCGGACAGCGCTGTCTTGACC
>DASQNB010000087.1:0-3271 GCA_035645175.1 Geodermatophilus sp. | reverse complement strand
GACCTGCTCCATCTGCCCGACGTCCTGCGCGGGCGCCAGCACCTCGCCGTTCGCCAGCGCGTCCGCGTACAGCTGCCGCTGGGTGAAGTAGCCGACCCTCGGGTCACTGGAGAAGACCTTCTGGAAGCTCGCTGTCAACGTGGTGGTCAGGGCCCACGCGAGGGGCACGGCGGTGATCCAGGCGTACTTCAGCTTCCCGTGCTTGATCATCAGCACCGTCGCCAGGGTGAGCGCGATGCCCGCCAGCAGCTGGTTGGCGATGCCGAACAGCGGGAAGAGCTGGTTGACGCCGCCCAGCGGGTCGGTGACGCCGATGTAGAGCATGCTGCCCCAGAGGCCGACGACGACGGCGCTGGCGATGATGGTGCCCGGCCGCCACGACAGGTCGCCGAACTTCTTCCAGACGTTGCCGATCGTGTCCTGCAGCATGAACCGGCCCACGCGGGTGCCGGCGTCGACGGCGGTCAGGATGAACAGCGCCTCGAACATGATCGCGAAGTGGTACCAGAAGGCCGCCCCTCCGCCACCGAAGGCGGTGCTGAGGATCTGCGCGATGCCGACGGCGAGCGTCGGCGCCCCGCCGGTGCGCGACACCAGCGTCTCCTCCTGGATCGCCGCGGATGCGGCGGCGAGGTCCTGCGCCGTGGTGTCGAAGCCCAGACCGTTGACGAACGCCGCGGCGGTCTCCGGCGTGCCGCCGGTCGCGCCGGCCGGGGCGTTCATCGCGTAGTACAGGCCCTGGTCGATGACCACCGCGGCGATCAGCGCGCTGATGGCCACGAAGGACTCCATCAGCATGCCGCCGTAGCCGATGAGCCGGACCTGGCTCTCCTTGGCCACCATCTTCGGCGTCGTGCCCGAGGAGATCAGGGCGTGGAAACCGGAGAGCGCGCCGCAGGCGATCGTGATGAACACGAAGGGGAACAGCGACCCGGCGAAGACCGGTCCGGTGCCCGCCACGGCGAACTGGCTGATCGCGTCGGCCTGGATCACCGGCCGGGCGATCAGCAGCCCGATCGCCAGCAGCACGATCACGCCGATCTTCATGAAGGTCGACAGGTAGTCGCGCGGGGTCAGCAGCAGCCACACCGGCAGCACGGAGGCGACGAAGCCGTAGACCACCAGCGCCAGGACCAGCCACTCCTTGGACAGGGTCAGCGCCTCGGCCAGCTCGGTGCCCTCGATCCAGCCGCCGCCGACGATGGCCAGCAGCAGCAGGACGACGCCGATGCCGGTGGCCTCGAGCACCCGGCCAGGCCTCAGCACCCGCAGGTAGACGCCCATGAACAGCGCGATCGGGATGGTCAGCGCGATGGAGAAGACGCCCCACGGCGACTCGGCGAGCGCGTTGACCACGATGAGCGCGAGCACCGCGAGGATCAGGATCATGATCGCGAAGACTGCGATCAGCGCGGCGATGCCGCCGACGATGCCGATCTCCTCGCGGACCATCTGGCCCAGGCTCTTCCCGTTGCGCCGCATCGAGAAGAACATGACGACCATGTCCTGCACGGCGCCGGCGAAGATGACGCCGACGACGATCCAGATGGTGCCGGGCAGGTAGCCCATCTGCGCGGCGAGCACCGGACCCACCAGCGGGCCGGCGCCGGCGATCGCGGCGAAGTGGTGCCCGAAGAGCACCCGCCGGTCGGTGACGTCGAAGTCCCGGCCGTTCTGCAGCCGCTCGGCCGGGGTGGCCCGCCGGTCGTCGACGCGCAGGGCCTTGTAGGCGATGAAGCGGGCGTAGAAGCGGTAGGCGATCGCGTACGAGCACAGCGCCGCGAAGAGGATCCACAGCGCCGACACCGACTCACCGCGGGCCAGCGCGAGCACGGTCCACGACACGGCGCCGACCAGGGCCACCGCGACCCAGATGACGATCGAACGTGCCGACAAGCGGCGGCCCACTCCTCCCGGAGGTGGACCGTCGGTGTCGGCTCTGCTGACGGTGGTGGACACGTGCGCCCTCCCTGCGGGATGAGGCAGCATCCGGACGACACTGCCCAGGAACGACAGGGAGCATGTCAAGGCCCGGGCCCGCCCCACCAGCAGGGGGCGGCAACGGGTCCGGGTCGTGACCGGCCCGTGACCCCTCAGACGTCCCCCCAGACCTCCTGGGCGGTCTCGACGACGAGCGCCAGCTTGGCGACCTGCTCGTCCCGGGTCAGGGCGTTGCCCTCCACGGTCGAGGAGAACCCGCACTGCGGGGAGAGCGCCAGCTGCTCCATCGGCACGTACCGGGCGGCCTCGTCGATGCGCCGCTTGAGGTCGTCCTTGCTCTCCAGCTCCGGGCGCTTGGTGGTGACCAGCCCGAGCACGACCCGCTTGCCCGGCGGCACGAAGCGCAGCGGCTCGAACCCGCCGGAGCGGGCGTCGTCGTACTCGAGGAAGAAGCCGTCGACGTCCAGGCTGCCGAACAACGCCTCGGCGACGAAGTCGTAGCCGCCCTCGGCCACCCAGGAGGAGCGGAAGTTGCCCCGGCACATGTGCGTGGTGACCGTCAGCCCCTCCGGGCGGCCGGCCAGCGCGGCGTTGATCTGCCGGATGTAGCGCTCGTGCTGGTGCTCGGCATCCCGCCCCTGCGCGGCCAGCTCGGCGCGCTGTGCGGGGTCGTTGAGGTAGGCCAGGCTGGTGTCGTCCAGCTGCAGGTAGGTGCAGCCGGCCGCGGCGATCCCGCGCACCTGGGAGGCGTAGGCCGCCGACAGCGCGTCCCAGAAGGCGTCCTCGTCGGGGTAGACGGCCGGGTCGATCGCCGCGGCGCCACCGCGGTAGTGGACCATCGACGGGGAGGGGATGGTCAGCTTCGCCGTCTGCCCGTCCCCGACGACCGAGCGCAGGTACGCGAAGTCCTCACCGAAGACCGGCTCGTCGATCGCCAGCGGCCCGTCGACGCGCAGCCCGGCCGGCGTGAAGTCGATCGTCCCGTCGGCGTTCCTGAAGTGGACGACGATGTCCTCGCCGGTGACCTTGCTGATGCCGTCGATGGCGTAGATGAAGTCCATGTGCCAGGAGGCGCGGCGGAATTCCCCGTCGGTGGCGGTGCGCAGGCCGACGTCCCCCTGCAGGCGGACGACGTCGGCGATCGCCTCGTCCTCGACGCCGCGCAGCTCGTCGGCGTCGATCCCCCCGGCGGCGAACCGGTCGCGCGCGTCGAGCAGGCGCTGCGGGCGCAGGAGGCTGCCGACGTGGTCGGCGCGGAACGGCGGTCCGGAGGTGTCGGTCATGCCCCCGAGCCTGGCGGACGACGCGGCACGCCGCAGCGGCTGCCCCC
>DASQNB010000086.1:0-8697 GCA_035645175.1 Geodermatophilus sp. | reverse complement strand
ACGAGCAGACCGGCGAGAGGACCCTCACCCTGGCCGGCGGCACCGCGCTCAACTGCGTGGCCAACACCCGGATCCTGGCCGAGAGCCCGTTCGAGGAGGTCTGGGTGCAGCCGGCCGCCGGCGACGCCGGGACGGCGCTGGGTGCCGCCCTGCACGTGGCCACCGAGCTCGGCGAGCGCACCGAGCCGATGCCGGGCGCCGCGCTCGGGCGCGGCTGGAGCGACGACGAGATCGAGCGGTGGCTGCAGACGGCGGTGATCGACTACGAGCGGCCGGACGACGTCGCCGAGGCCGTGGCCGAGGTGCTGGCCGACAACGGCATCGTCGCCTGGTTCCAGGGCCGCAGCGAGTTCGGCCCCCGCGCGCTGGGCCACCGTTCCCTGATGGCCCACCCCGGTCACGAGGCCAACCTGGAGCGGATGAACGACGTCAAGGGCCGGGAGCAGTTCCGCCCCGTGGCGCCGATGGTGCTGCTGGAGCGGGCGCCGGAGATCTTCAGCCGCGGGCCGATCCCCTCGCCGTACATGCTCTTCGTGCACGACGTCGCCCCCGAGTGGCGGGACCGCATCCCGACGGTCACCCACGTCGACGGGACGGCGCGGATCCAGACGATCGACCGCGCGACCGAGCCGCTGGTGCACCGCGTGCTCGAGGCCTTCGAGCGGCGCACCGGGCTGCCGATCGTGGTCAACACCAGCCTGAACACCGCCGGCCGCCCGATGGTCGACGACCCGCGCGACGCCCTGGAGTGCTTCGGCTCGGCCCCCGTCGACCTGCTGGCCATCGGCCCGTTCGTCGTGCGCCGGCCCCGGCCCACCCCGCGCTGACCGCCGGAGCCCTCGGCGGGGGACGGACCTGACCCGTGCTCCCCCGTTGTGCACGGAGCCAGGACCGTCACCCGATGGGGGATACGCGGCCCGCCCGGGCGCCGTTCACCGAACCGCCCGCGCGTCTTCCGACGAACGACGGGTGCGGATCGCCCCGGCGACCCGACGGCGGGGTGCCCGCCGGTGCGATGCCCCCCGGACGGGTGACATCTGTTCCGGAACGTGATCGGGGGGTATTACGGACCCGACACCGTCGAGCCCTGACGGACGACAGGAACACTGGAGGACACGATGACCGCTTCGGCGGGCAACACGAACACGGGAGCGCGGACCTGGCCGCAGCTCCTCGCGCTGATCATCGGCGCGGTCTATCTGCTGGTCGGGATCGTCGGCTTCTTCGTCACCGGTTTCGACGACTTCTTCGGACACGACACGAACGAGACGATCCTCGGGTTCGAGGTCAACCCGTTCCACAACGTCGTGCACATCCTCATCGGCGCTGCCGGGCTGGCCCTGGCTCGGACCCTGGCCGGCGCCCGGACCTACGGGTGGCTCCTGGCCGTCGGCTACGGCGCCACCTTCGTCTACGGGCTGTTCGCCGTCGGCCAGACCTGGGACTTCCTGAGCCTCAACTGGGCCGACAACTGGCTGCACCTGGTCAGTGCACTGGCGGGGCTGGCCATCGCGCTGGGCCCGGTGCGCAACGCCGTCGACCACCGCACCTCGCGCGTCTGAAAGAGGACCCCGTCCTCCCCACCCCTCGCAGGCTCGGGGTGGTGCCCTGGACGGGGCCACCGCACCACCCGGAGGCCGGGCCCCGCACGGGGTCCGGCCTCCGGCGCGTCGGGGGCGGGACGGCGCGCGCGGGGGGCTGGTGGTCCTCCTGTCCGCGGCGGAGGCTGGACGCGCGGGCGCAGCCCGGGGACGCCGGCGCCGCGCCCGTGCCGCCCGAGCCCGGGGCGCCGCACGTGCCGGAACCGGAGGCCGGTGCCGTGGACGACGACCCCGTGCTGCGCGCCCTGGCCGAGGACCTCGCCCGCGACGACCCCGACCTGGCCGCCCGGCTGACCGCGGGCCCCGGCACCCGCGTCCGGCCACCCGGCCGCGGCACGCTCTGGCTCGTCGTCCTCGGCGCGGTGGCGGCCGTGGCCGCACCCCTCCTGTTCGGGCCGCCGGCCTTCGGCGTGATGGCCCTGCTGGTGCTGGTCGGCTGCCCGTTCGCGGTCAGCCACTGGCTCCTCCCCGCCCTCGACCGGCCGGGGGACGACCCTCCGTCCTGACGCTCCGACCGCGGGGCGCACCCCTGGCGAGACGCCGGTCACGCCGCCCTCTACCTTGCGCTCATGGACTTCGCCCTCTCCGCCCGAGCCGAGGACGTCTGCGGCCGGATGTGGGACTTCATGCGTGAGCAGGTCTTCCCCGCCGAGCCGGTCTACGACGCGTGGCGCGCCGAACGCGGTCACGAGAACCACGAGCACCCGCCGGTGCTCGAGGAGCTGAAGGTCGAGGCCCGCAAGCGCGGCCTGTGGAACCTCTTCCACCACGAGCTCGGCGGGATGACCAACCTGGAGTACGCCTCCGTCGCCGAGATCATGGGCTGGTCGCCGGTGATCGCCCCCGAGGTCACCAACTGCGGGGCCCCGGACACCGGCAACATGGAGACGCTCATGCTGTTCGGGACGCCCGAGCAGAGGGAGCGCTGGCTGCAGCCCCTGCTCGAGGGGGAGATCCGCTCCGGCTTCGCGATGACCGAGCCCGACGTCGCGTCGTCCGACGCCCGGAACATCCATACCTCGATCGTCCGCGACGGCGACGACTACGTGATCAACGGCCGCAAGTGGTGGATCACCGGGAGCGCTGACGAGCGCTGCCAGATCTTCATCGTCATGGGCAAGACCGACCCCGACGGCGCTCCGCACCGGCAGCAGTCGATGGTGCTGGTCCCCCGCGACACCCCCGGCTTCGAGATCGTCCGACACCTGCCGGTCTTCGGGTACCAGGACCAGCACGGCCACTCGGAGCTGCGGTTCACCGACGTGCGGGTGCCGGCCACGAACATCCTGGCCGGCGAGGGCGACGGCTTCATGATCGCCCAGGCCCGGCTCGGCCCCGGCCGCATCCACCACTGCATGCGGGCCATCGGCATGGCCGAGCGCGCGCTGTCCCTCATGGTCGAGCGGTCGAAGGCGCGCGTGGCCTTCGGCCGGCCGCTGGCCGAGCAGGGCACGGTGCGCGAGAGCATCGCCCTGTCCCGGATGGAGATCGACCAGGCCCGTCTCTACGTGCTCAAGGCGGCGGACCTCATCGACAAGTACGGCGCCAAGGGCGCCCGCACCGAGATCTCCGCGATCAAGGTCGCCGCCCCGCGGGTCGCTCTCGACGTCATCGACCGGGCGATCCAGGTGCACGGCGGCGCCGGCGTCAGCGACGACACCGTCCTGGCCCGCTTCTACGCCAGCGCGCGGACGCTGCGGATCGTCGACGGCCCGGACGCCGTGCACATCCGCGGGGTGGCCAAGGAGGAGCTGGCCCGGGAGCGCCCCTACACGGGCTGATCCACCCTCGGCGCCTGGAGCGGGGACCCGCTCCAGGCGCCCTCCCGGATGTCGGTGCCCGGTGCCACGCTGCCCGCGTGCCCCGGGACGACGACGCCGAGGACCTGCTGAGCGAGCACCCCGACGCGGTGGCGGCCACCGCCCAGCGGCTTCGCGAGGTGCTGCTCGACGCCCACCCGCAGCTCGAGGAGCGGGTGCGCCGCGGCTGGCACTCGATCAACTACCGCGACCCGGTGGCCGGTTTCGTCTGCGCGGTCTTCCCGACGGCGGACCGCGTGCGGCTGGTGTTCGAGCACGGCGCCCGGCTGCCCGACCCGGAGCGGCGGCTGTCGGGCACCGGCCGGCAGGTCCGCGCGCTCGACCTCACGGCCCCGGACCAGGTCGACGCCGAGGTCGTGGGCACGTTCCTGGACCACGCCGTCGAGCTGGGCGCCGCGCTGCGCGCGCGCTGAGCGGGACGGCGTCAGGGGGCGATCGTGCCGCCGAACCCGCCGGCGGCGAGCTTGGCCATGAGCTGGGTGCGGTCCAGCCCGATCGCGTCGAGCGCGTCGCCGTCCCGGTCGGTGTCGATCTCGTCGGGCAGCTGCGCGGCCACCTTGTCGGCGGTCTCGTTGTCGCCCTCCGTGTGCAGCATCCGCAGCAGCTCCTGCTTGTCCAGCTTCACGCCCGGCCTCCGCTCGGTCCGTCGACAGATCCGCACCAGCGTGATGCGGGCCACTCCCGTTCGCAACGTGGTCGCCGTCGATCACGATCCGGTCACGACGGCGTTCGTGGCCGCGGTCCCCGGACGTCCTAGGGGATGACGACGGAGGGGGTGGCGGGTGGGGACGCGAGACGAGGCGGCGTTCGAGGCGTTCGTCGCCGCACCGTCCGACGAGCTGCTGCGCACCGCGGTGCTGCTCACCCGCGACCGCGGCCACGCCGAGGACCTGCTGCAGACGGCGCTGGTCAAGGCGTACCGGCGCTGGTCGCGCATCGACGGCGCGGACCCCCACCACGATCACCTCGGTGGCGCAGTGACCGGCCGGCGTCGGTCGCCGTGATGCGCCAGCCGGCGGCCGAGGCCCGGACCCGGGCGCCGTGGTCAGCGGCGCTGCGCGCGCCGGTACAGGAGGGCCGCCACCACCGCGAGCACGGCGCCGAGGAACAGCTGCGCGACCCCCACGGCGGCCTGGTCGCTGGCGAACCAGGTCACCGACGACACGAGCAGGACGACGGCGACACCGGCCGCGAGGATGGCGACGAGGCGCTCGCGGCCGTCCCCGGCGGGTGAGGTCATGCCGACGACCCTAGGCGCCGCCCGGCCCCTCCCGGCGCGGCCCCGTCCAGGGCGTCTCTGAGCCTGCGAAGGGACCCAGGACGGGTCCTCCTACGAGGGATGGGGAGGACGGCGCCCCCTGCAGGGCCCCGCCGCAGGCCCCGTCCCGGGTCCCACCCTGAGCCTGCGAGGGGTGGGGAGGACGGGGCCCTTCCACGGTGGGGGGCAGGGGGGTCCTTCTTCAGTCGGCCTGGTTCGGCGGCTCGCCGGCGGCCCGCGCCTCGGCGGCCCGGACGGGGTCGTAGGCGCAGGCGTCGCTCACGTCGGTCACCGTCGCCGCGTCGCCCTCGGGCGCGCCGGCCGACGGGGTGGCCGGCGCGCCCGACGAGGACGGGGCCGGCGTGGGGGTGCCGTCCTCGGCCGCGTCGTCGGCCGTGGGAGCGGGGTCGATCGCCTCGTCGACGATCTCGCGGATCCGGTCGTAGTCGGGGTACGCCGGGTCGATCACGGTGTCGTCGAAGACGACGCTGCGCACCTCGGCGTCCTTGACCAGGAAGGCCAGGTCGACGAAGTCGTCGAGGGCCGACCGGGGGATGTCGGTGCTCACGATGTCCTGCGTGGTGGCGGCCAGCTCCTGGTAGCGCTCCAGCAGGGTCACCGGGTCGGCCGCGTCGATGATCGCGTCGATCGTGCAGCGCTGGCGGGCCATCCGGTCGTAGTCGGTGAGACCGAAGCGGCCGCGCGCGAAGTCCAGCGCCCGCACGCCGTCCATGCGCTGGTTCGGGCCCGGGGCGATGTAGTCGTCGGGCAGCTCGCCGGTGCCCGGGTTGCCGTTGATCGGCACCCAGTAGTTGACGTTGACGGTGATCCCGCCGAGGGCGTCGACCAGCCGGCTGAACCCGTCGAGGTTGACCAGCACGAAGTAGTGGATGTCCAGGCCCAGGGCCTCACCGACGCCCAGCTTCAGGAAGTCCGCACCGGCGTCGGCGGTGGGGCCGAGGATGTCCGGGTGTTCGGCCGGACCGTTGCGGTAGACGGCGTTGAGCAGGCTCTCGCTCTCGCTGCCGGCATCGAAGCCGTCCGGGTAGACCTCGGACAGCGGGCTGTCCTCCGGGAAGGGCAGGTCCTCGAGGTTGCGCGGCAGGCTGAACAGGACGGTGTCGCCGGTGTCGGTGTCGACGCTGGCCACGATGACGGTGTCGGTGCGCACGCCGTCGCGCCCCTCGCCGCCGTCCCCGCCGAGCAGCAGCACGTTGACCCGCTCCTGGTCGCCGAACGGATCGGAGGCGTCGCCCACCGTCGCCGACTCCCGGTCGGCGAAGAGGTCGGCGATCAGCCCGCGCTGGGCGAGCGCCACCTGCCCGGCCGTGACCACGGGGTAGGCGATGCCGGCCACCAGCGCAGCGACGACGACCCCACCCAGCACCCTCCCGACCCGGGAGGTCCGGCGCGGGAGCAGTACCCGGTAGCCCCCCACGACGACGGCGATCCAGAGCAGCCCGAGGACGAGGATCCCGCCGAACACCCAGGTCAGCGCGGTCGGGTCGACGGCGACCTGTGCGGCGGTCCGCTGGCCCGCGGTGGCCAGCCAGGCCACGCCGCCCAGCAGCAGGAGGAACCCCGCGAGGACCAGCGCGCCGAGCCGGCGCCGGCCGGCCGCGAGGAACGCCGTCCCCGGGAGGACGGCGTTCAGCACGGTCAGGCCCAGCGCGGCGGGCATGCCGCGGCCGTGTGCCGGCGTTCCGGACCCCGACCCGGAGCGGGGCGCGTCAGGCGGCGGGGGGAGGGAGCGGGACGGGCCGATGGGACGCGTCGCATCCCAGTCGCGCTCGCTCACGTGGCCTCCTCGATGGCTCTTCCCCGACCGGAGGCGCGGCGTCCCCCGTGTCGGAGCCCATGGTCCCACCCGCCGCGCCGACGTACCGCTGTTCCCGAACGTCCCACCTGCACCGACGCCCGTGCGCCGCCGACCCCGGCGGCGAGCGGTCTCACCCCCGGCCGGGTCCGCGGAGCCGGGACGCCGCACCCGGACCGACTCCGTAGGGTCGGTGCCCGTGCGTCTCGCCACCTGGAACGTCAACTCGATCCGCACCCGCGCCGACCGGGTGGTCGCCTGGCTGCAGCGCTCGGACGTCGACGTCCTCGCACTGCAGGAGACGAAGTGCCGGGACGACCAGTTCCCGGAGTCCCGGTTCACCGACCTCGGCTACCAGGTCGCGCACGTGGGCCACTCGCAGTGGAACGGCGTCGCACTGCTGTCCCGCGTCGGCCTCGAGGACGTCGAGGTCGGCTTCCCCGGCCAGCCCGGATTCGGCACGCCGGAGCCGACGGTCGAGGCGCGCGCCCTCGGCGCCACCTGCGGCGGGGTCCGGGTGTGGAGCCTCTACGTCCCCAACGGGCGCACGCTGACCGACCCGCACTACGAGTACAAGCTGCGCTGGCTCGAGGCGCTGCGGACGGCGGCCACCGGGTGGCTGGCCGAGGACGCCGGCGCGCAGGTGGCCCTGGTCGGCGACTGGAACATCGCCCCGCAGGACGACGACGTGTGGGATGTGCGGGTCTTCGCGAACTCCACCCACGTCTCCGAGCCCGAGCGGGCCGCGTTCCGCGCGATCGTGGACGCCGGGTACGCCGACGTCGTCCGGCCGCACACCCCGGGCCCGGGCGTGTTCACCTACTGGGACTACACCCAGTTGCGCTTCCCCCGCCGCGAGGGCATGCGCATCGACTTCGTGCTGGGCTCCCCCGCGCTGGCCTCGCGGGTGACGAATGCACTGGTAGACCGCGAGGAACGCAAGGGCAAGGGCGCCAGCGACCACGCGCCCGTCATCGTCGAGCTGGCCGACTAACGGACCGAGCGGCGTCCTGGGGCACATCTGGGGCACAGAAGGCACCGACTGCGTCCCACGCCGCGTCGACGGCGCTCCGCGTCCGGTCGTCCGAGTCCGGCATCAGGTGCCCGTAGGTGCTCAGGACCAGCGAGGCGTCCTCGTGCCCGAGTCGCTCGGCGACCGCCACGACCGACTCACCGGCCGCCAGCAGGACACTGGCGTAGTGGTGCCGCAGGTCGTGGCTCGTCGTCCCCTTCGGTAGCCCCGCCTCGGTCACCGCCCGGCTCATCAGGTTGTGGCCGTAGTAAAAGTGCCCGAGCGGGAAGCCCTTCCGGGTCGTGAAGATCGTCCCGTCATCGCCCGCCGGGTACGCCGCCAGGTGGGCAGCCAGCACGTCGGCGACCACCCGAGGCAGCGGGATCGTCCGCCGCGACCGGGGAGTCTTCGGCTCGCTTCGCTCACCCTTCGACCCCTGGGTGAACTGCCACTCGATTCGCACGGTGCGGCGCAGGAAGTCGACGTCCTGGACACGGAGCGCGAGCAGCTCACCGATCCGGAGCCCGAGCCCGCCCTGAGTGAGGACCATGGCCCGGTAGCGCTCCGGCATGGCCCGGGCGAGCGCCGCGACCTGCTCGACCGACAGCGGCACGACCCGCTCCCTCTCATGCCGGGGAAGCTGGATGCGGACGACGGGTGAGGAGGCCACCAGTCGGTCGAGGACCGCGGCCCCGTACACACTCCGGAGCAGCCCGACCGCTTGTCGCAGGGTGGTCGGGGCAAGCACCCTCGACCGGTCGGTGGCCCACGCCTGGACCTCGGACGGGCGCACGTCCGCGAGCCTCCGGCCACCGAGACGCGTCCCGTCAATGTGTAGTCGGATCATCATCTCAGTCCGCCGCGCCGTGGTCGGCCGGTGCGGGCGGGTCTCCGCCCACCTCCGGGCGTACTCGGCGACGGTGGTCTTCGAGGGTTCGACGTACATGCCGCGCGCCTTGTCCGCCTCGACCGTGGCCGCGTGACGATCAGCGTCGTCCTTCTTGCTGAAGGACTTCTTGCGCTGTCTGCCCTGGTCGTCCCGCCACCGCGCCTCGTAGGTCGTCCGCCCGTTGCGGACCCGCTTCTCGACGCTTGCCATGGCTGACTCCTCAACGTCTCCGACGCGGCCTGGCTCGGGGTTGGCGTCGTCGCTTCTGGGGGAACGGAACGGATGGGCACGCAGCATGCCG
>DASQNB010000085.1:0-7716 GCA_035645175.1 Geodermatophilus sp. | reverse complement strand
GCCTTCAGCATCAGGTGCACGATCGCCGTCCCGGCCGCGCCGCCGCCGGCCACGACGATCCTGACGTCCTCGAGCTGCTTGTCGACGACGCGCAGCGCGTTGCGCATGGCGGCCAGCGCGACGATCGCCGTCCCGTGCTGGTCGTCGTGGAAGACCGGGATGTCGAGCTTCTCGCGCAGCCGGGCCTCGATCTCGAAGCAGCGCGGCGCGGCGATGTCCTCGAGGTTGATGCCGCCGAAGCCGGGGGCGATCAGCTCGACGGTGCGCACGATCTCGTCGACGTCCTGGGTGTCCAGGCAGATCGGCCAGGCGTCGATGTCGGCGAACCGCTTGAACAGCACGGCCTTGCCCTCCATGACCGGCATGGCCGCGCCGGGGCCGATGTCGCCGAGCCCGAGGACGGCCGAGCCGTCGGTGACCACCGCGACGGTGTTGCCCTTGATCGTCAGCCGGCGGACGTCGTCGGGGTTGTCGGCCAGTGCCAGGCAGACCCGCGCCACGCCGGGGGTGTAGGCCATGGACAGGTCGTCGCGGGTCTTCAGCGGCACCCGCGAGGCGACCTCGAGCTTGCCGCCCAGGTGCAGCAGGAAGGTGCGGTCGCTGACCTTGCGCACCGTGACCCCGGGGACGGCGCGCAGCGCCTCGACCATCTCCTCGGAGTGCGGGGCGTCGGCGGCCGAGCAGGTGACGTCGACGGTGAGCCCGTCGGAGCGGGAGTCGACGACGTCGATCGCGGTCACCGCCCCGCCGGCGGACCCGACCGCGGTCGCGATCCGGCCGATCGACGCCGGGTCGCCGTCGGCGGTCAGCCGGACGGTGATCGAGTACGACGCCGACGTGACCGGACCGCGGGGCGGCGTGGCCGGCTCGCCGAGGGAGGTGTCGTCGGTGCTGGGCGTGGCTGCGGTGTCGGTGCTCATGACGCCGCCCATGGTGACACCGCCGAGCGCCCGGGAGTAGTTCCGGTCACAGTGGTCACGCCAGGGGCGTCAGCGGATGGGGCGGGAGGTCCGCCCCTCGGCGCGGGCCTTGAGCCCCTCGCAGAAGTGCCGGAACGAGGGGTTGAGGTCCGGCGTCGAGCGGCCCAGCAGCCCGGCCAGCGGGCCGGTGTGGTCCTCGCGCACGGTGAGCAGCGTGCTGCCGCCCTCCTGCGCGTCGAGGGAGTACGTGCGCTCGATGACCGCCAGCCCGAACGGCAGGCCGCCGCGCCAGCGCATGGCCTCGCGCGGGCGCAGCTCGGTGACCGTCACCTCGAAGGGCCGGTTGCGGATCATCGTCGCGTAGAGCGTGAGCCGCTCCCCCAGCGCGACCCGGCCCTCCACCCGGTCGACGCCGGAGTCCCAGTCCCGCCAGCTGCGGACGTCGACCAGCAGCGCCCACACCTGCTCGGGGCTCGTGTCGATCCGCGTCGCCGCCTCGAAGCTCCTCACGTCCGCCCCTCACCCGGCCCGCACGGCCGTCGTCTGCAGGTACGTGTTGGGTACCACGATGCCCGGGCCGCCGCCTCGGGTCGAGCTCCCCCACAGGTCGGCGAAGTCCGCCTCCAGCGCGCGGCGCCCGGCCTCGTCGAGGCGCTGCCAGGCCATGTGCACCGGGGCGAACCAGTCGCGGTAGCGCTGCCACTGCGCCTCGAGGGAGGGCGCGGTGAGGTCGACGGTCCGCTCGGCGTGCCGCACCTGGCAGACCTCGCCGCGGCCGAGCAGCCCCTCGACCCCCTCCGGCGTCCCCCAGCGCAGTGCGTCCCCGACGGCGTCGACCGGGTCGTGCCGGGCGACCAGCGCCAGCAGCCGGCCGCCGGGGGCGTCCGGGTGCCAGGCGGTGAGCCCCAGCCGGCCGCCGGGTCGCAGCACGCGCAGCAGCTCACGGGCCGCCTGCTCGGGCTCCGCGGCGAAGACGACGCCGAACGTGGAGACGACGACGTCGAACGACGCGTCGGGGAAGGGCAGGGCGCAGGCGTCGGCGATCTCGGTGGTGAGGGCCAGCCCCTCCACCTCCGCCCGGCGCTCGGCGTGGGCCAGCAGCTCGGGGACGATGTCGGTGCAGACGACGTCGCCGTCGCGGCGGGCCGCGGCCAGCGCGGCGTTGCCCGTGCCGCCGCCCACGTCCAGCACCCGGTCCCCCGGGTGGACGGCGAGGTCGACGACGAGCTGCTCGGCGGCCGGGACGAGACGCACGCCCACGCGCTGGTAGTCGCCGACGGCCCAGACCTCACGGGTGCGCTCGGCAGTGGAGGTCACGCCCTGCAGTGTGCCCTGAGCCACACCCGGTGGACAGGGACCGGGTCACCCGACGAGCAGCGCACCGGGATCCGGTCGCCGGACCGTGCGGACGACGAGCGCGACGGTCGCCGCGGCCGCGGCCGCGAGCGCCGTCCCACCCACGACGGCCGGCGTCCCGGAGACGGCTACCGCCACCAGGCCCCACACCACGGCGAGGGTGAACGGCCCGGCGGCCACACGGGCGGCGAGGACGAGACCGGTCGCGACGGCCCCGACCGCCACCAGGGCCACCGCCGCCCAGAGGCGGGCGGCCGCGCCCTCCGCGGGCGCACCCAGCGCCACCCCGGCGGTGGCCACCTGGACGACGGCGGCCACGGTCACCCAGCCGAGCAGGAGACCGGTCACCGCCGCGGGCAACAGCCGTGCCCAGCCCTCCGGCGCGAGGTCCTGCAGCCGCGCCCAGGCCAGCGCGGTGGTCGCGACGATGACGAACAACAGCACCGCCGGGACCACCGGCGCCGTGTCGCCGACGAGCGGGAAGGCCACCTCCCAGACGGCGTTGCCGGCGAAGGCCGCGGCCAGCGGCCACCCGGTACGCCGGTGCACCGCGCGCACCCGCTGCCCGGGGAGCGCCTGGTGGACCGCCCAGGCCAACGCGCCGGCGAAGATCACGCCCCAGATGGAGAAGGCATACCCGGCAGGGGTGATCAGCGAGCGGTTGCCGTCACTGACCTCACCCACGCTGCGTCCGGCGATCGCCGTACCCAGCGGGGAGCCGGCGATCTGGGCGAGGGCTGCCAGGACCACCGCGGCCGCTCGCACGCCGTCGTCCCGTCGTCGCACCGTCACCCGTGACACCTACCCGGCCGCGGGCGTCCGAGACGCACGCCCCGCGACCGCGCGGCGAGCACGGCCGCGGCGGCCGGCAGTCCGGCCCGGGCGGCTCGACGATCCACAGTCCCCCGTCACGGCGCCGATCGTGGGCCCTCGACCGGGTCGAGGGTCAAGCCGCCCGCAGGCGCGGCGCGAGCGCGGCGGGGTCGCGGGACGGCGGGGGCGCGGCGGCCAGCTCGCGCGCCCAGGCGACCAGGCCGGCGACGTCGATGTCGTGCGGTGGGACGTCGGCGTAGTCGCCGATGTTGCCGGCCCCGCGCTCCAGCAGCCGGGCACCGCCCCGGTCGTTCCCGCGCGCCACGTGGGTGAGCCCGACGGCGAGCTGGGCCAGCCCCCGCCACAGCTGCCGCTCGTCCTCGGGGGCGGACTTCCAGGCGTCCTCGAGCACCTCGTGGGCGTGGAAGGGGCGGCCGGCGTCCAGCAGCTGCTGGGCCTCGGTCAGGGCCTGGTCCGGCGTCCGGAGCACGCCCTCCGGCGCCCGCTCCTCCCCCTCGGCCCCGCGGGGCAGGGGGCGCCCCAGCGCGTCGCGGGGCCGGGCGTTGCGCGCCCGGCCGGCGAGATCGCGGTCCCGGTCGACATCCATCCCCCGATCGTGGCCCGAATGCCCGAGGGGTGCCTTCCGTCGGTGGTCGCGTGCAGGATGGGGCCAGAGGACGGCCGCTCGACGGGCCGCCCCCGCACCGACCCGCGGTCGTCGTCGACCGGTCCGGACCTGGAGGGGGTGGGGCTCGTGGCCCCGGTCACCGAGGAGTGCACGACTGTCCTCGACCTGGACACCGCCGTCACGCACGTCGCCGGTGCGGCGCTGCACCCGGGCCCGATCGGCGCGGTCGGCCTGGAGCTCGAGGCGCACCTGGTCGACCTCGCCGCACCGACGAGCCGGGTCCCCTGGTCGCGGGTCTCCGCACTGGTCGACGCGCTGCCCGCGATGCCCGGCGGCAGCCGGGTCACCCTCGAGCCGGGCGGTCAGGTGGAGCTCTCCGGCCCGCCGTACCCGGACGCCGCCGCCGCGGTGGCCGCGCTGCGCGCCGACCGCGACGCGCTCGCCGCGGCGCTGGCCGGCGAGCGGCTGGCCCTCGCCCCGGTGGGCGCCGACCCGCTGCGGCCCCCGGCGCGGGTCTGCCCGGCCGCCCGCTACGCCGCGATGGAGGAGCACTTCGCCGCCGTCGGCTGCGCGCGGGCCGGGACGGCGATGATGGCCGGCACCGCGGCGCTGCAGGTCAACCTCGACGCCGGACCGCGCTCGGGCTGGAGCGAGCGGGTCTCGCTGGCCCACCAGCTGGGGCCCACCCTGGTCGCCGTCGCGGCGTGCTCCCCGCTGGCCGCCGGGCGACCGACCGGCTGGGTGTCCCAGCGGCAGCGGGTGTGGAGCGACCTCGACCAGGCCCGCTGCGGGCCGCTGCTCGGCGGCGCCGACCCGGCCGGCGAGTGGGCCGAGTACGCCCTCACCGCGCCGGTGATGCTGGTGCGCGACCCCGCCGGCAGCGGCGCGGCGCCGGTGCGCGAGCGGGTCCGGTTCGCCGACTGGGTCACCGGCGCGGTCCCGCTGGGCGGACGGCGCCCCACGACCACCGACCTCGACTACCACCTGACCACGCTGTTCCCGCCGGTGCGGCCGCGCGGCTACCTGGAGATCCGCTACCTCGACGCCGCACCCGAGCCGTGGTGGCCGGCGCTGGCCGCGGTGACGGCGGTCCTGCTCGACGACCCGGTCGCGGCCGGGCACGCCGCAGCGGCCACCGTCCCGGTCGCCGGCGCCTGGGACCGGGCGGCCCACGCCGGGCTGGCCGACCCCGCGCTGCACGCCGCCGCCCGCGCCTGCCTCACCGCCGCCGTGCCCGCTGTCCCCGCGGCGTTGCGGCCGGAGGTCGAGGCGCTCGCCGACCTCGTCGACCGGGGCCGCTGCCCCGGCGACGCCCTGCTCGACACCGCCCGGGCCGGTGGCGCGACCGCCGCCCTCCTCTCCGCCACGGGAGCCACCCCATGACCGACCTGACCGAGCAGCTCGCCCGCGACCTGGAGACCGCCCGGCAGCGCACCCTGCGGCTCACCGACCACGACGAGCCCGAGCTCCTGCGCCAGCACACCCCGCTGCTCAGCCCGCTGGTGTGGGACCTCGCGCACATCGGGCAGCAGGAGGACCTCTGGCTGCTGCGCCGCGGCGACGCCCGCCGGGAGGGCCTGCTGCCGGCCGACGTCGAGGCCCTCTACGACGCGTTCACCCACCCCCGCGCGGTGCGCGCGCGGCTGCCGCTGCTGCCGCCGGTGGAGGCGCGCGGCTTCTGCGGCGAGGTCCGCGGTCGGGTGCTCGACCGGCTGGGCCGCCTGGGCCGGGACGACGACGGCGACCCGTTCGACTTCGCGATGGTCGTCAGCCACGAGCAGCAGCACGACGAGACGATGCTGCAGGCGCTCGACCTGCGCACCGGCCCGCCGCTGCTGGGCGCCGGGACGCCGCTGCCGCCCGGCCGGCCCGGGGTGGCCGGCACCTCGGTGCTGGTGCCCGGCGGTGAGTTCGTGCTCGGGGTGGACGCCGCCGACGAGCCGTTCTCGCTGGACAACGAGCGGCCCGCGCACACCGTCGACGTCCCGGCGTTCCGCATCGGCCGGGTGCCGGTGACCAACGCCGAGTACGCCGCGTTCGTCGCCGACGGCGGGTACGGCGACCCGCGCTGGTGGTCCGAGCGGGGCTGGGCGCACCGGGTCGAGGCCGGCCTGGAGCGCCCGCAGTCCTGGGGCGCCGACGGCACCCGCACCCGCTTCGGCGTCGTGGAGGCGGTCCCCGGGGACGAGCCGGTCCAGCACGTCACGTACTTCGAGGCCGAGGCGTACGCCGCCTGGGCCGGCGCGCGGCTGCCCACGGAGGTCGAGTGGGAGAAGGCCGCCGTCTGGGACCCGGCCCTGCGGCGGCGGCGGCGCTTCCCGTGGGGCTCGGTCGAGCCGTCGCCCGCACTGGCCAACCTGGGCGGCGACGCGCTGCGCCCGGCGCCGGTGGGCGCCTACCCGGCGGGCGCCTCCGCGTACGGCGCCGAGCAGCTGATGGGCGACGTCTGGGAGTGGACGTCCTCGGACTTCCAGCCGTGGCCGGGCTTCCGGCCGATGCTCTACGCCGACTACTCCGCACCCTTCTTCGGCGGCGACTACCGGGTGCTGCGCGGGGGCTCCTGGGCGGTCGGCGCGTCGATCCTGCGGCCGAGCTTCCGCAACTGGGACCACCCGATCCGCCGGCAGGTCTTCAGCGGCTTCCGGCTGGCCTGGTCCGTCGACGAGCCGGCCGCCTGACCCGTGTGCCGCCACCTCGCCTGGCTCGGCCGGCCCCGGACGCTGGCCGAGCTGGTCCTCGACCCGCCGTCCTCGCTGCTCGTGCAGTCGTGGGCGCCGCGCCGCCAGCGGTACGGCACCGTGAACGCCGACGGCTGGGGCGTCGGCTTCTTCACGCCCGGACGCGCGCAGCCGGCCCGCTGGCGCTCGGCGCGGCCGCTGTGGGGTGACCCGTCGTTCGCCTCGGTCGCGCCGGTGGTCTCCTCCGGGTGCGTGGTGGCCGCCGTCCGCTCGGCCACCGTCGGCATGCCGCTGGAGGAGAGCGCGGCGGCGCCGTTCACCGACGGGCGGTGGCTGCTGTCGCACAACGGCCGGGTCGACCGCGCGGTGCTGCCGCCGGTGCGCGACGCCGAGTCCACCGTCGACAGCGCCCTGCTGGCGGCACTCGTCTTCGACCGGGGTCTGGACGCCCTGGGGACGACGGTGCGCGAGGTCGGCGCCGCGGACCCGGCCGCCCGGCTCAACCTGCTGGCCGCCGACGGCACCCGCCTGCTGGCCACCACCTGGGGCGACACGCTCTCGGCGCTGGTCACCCCCGACGGCACCGCGCTGGCCAGCGAGCCGTGGGACGACGACCCGCGGTGGACCGACGTCCCCGACCGCTCCCTGGTCGAGGTCACCCCCGACGGCCTGACCACCACCCCGCTGACCTGACCCGACCCCACGAGCACTGGAGCACCGTGACGATCTCGCTCACCAACCACCTCGCCCCCGAGGACGCCGCGGACGCGCTGCGCGCCGACGCCCGCGCCGGCCTGACCGCCACGCCGAAGACGCTGCCGCCGCGGTGGTTCTACGACGAGCGGGGCAGCGAGCTGTTCGACGAGATCACCCGGCTGCCCGAGTACTACCCGACCCGCGCCGAGCGGGCGGTCCTCGAGGCGCACGCGGGCGACGTCGCCGCCGCCTCCGGCGCGGACGTGCTGGTCGAGCTGGGCAGCGGGACGTCGGAGAAGACCCGGTTGCTGCTGGACGCGCTACGCGACGCCGGCACGCTGCGCCGGTTCGTGCCCTGCGACGTCGACCCGTCGGTGCTGCAGGCGGCCGGGGCGGCGATCACCGACGAGTACCCGGGCGTCGAGGTGGACGCGGTCGTCGGCGACTTCACCCGGCACCTGGGCGAGCTCCCCCGCTCCGGACAGCGGCTGGTGGCCTTCCTCGGCTCGACCATCGGCAACCTGGAGCCTCCGGAGCGGGCCGCGTTCCTCACCGACCTGGCCGGCACGCTGCAGCCCGGCGACTCCTTCCTCCTGGGCACCGACCTGGTCAAGGACCCGGCCCG
>DASQNB010000084.1:0-6706 GCA_035645175.1 Geodermatophilus sp. | reverse complement strand
GCGCCATGGATCCCCTCCGGGGCAGGTGGCGTGTGGCCCCCGGTCTCTGTCACGGAGGCAGGCTGCACACAGGTCGGGTCGACCGACCGCCCACGAGGTTACCCCACGCCCTGTCGTCCTCCGGAGGACACCGCGGTCAGGTGCCGTCCCGGCCTGCGGGGAGCCCCTCCCGTCGTCCCTCGGGGGAGCCTCCGGCCCCCCGCTCGGCACGACCCGCTGCGCGGGGTTCCTGCTCGCCGCTCCTCGGGGACCCTCCGGGGCCGCTTATCACGACGAAGGAGGGACTGCCAGGACCTCGCGGGTCCGGGCGACGTCGCGGTCCATCGCGGTGACCAGCTCCTCGACGCCGGCGAAGGTGCCCATCGGGCGCAGCCGCTGCACGAACTCCACCCCGACGTGCTCGCCGTAGAGGTCCCCGTCGAAGTCGAGCAGGTACGCCTCGACCGTGCGCCGGGTGCCCTGGAAGGTGGGGTTGGTGCCGACCGAGATCGCCGCCGGCGAGGTGCTCACGCTGGCTCCGGTGCGCGGATCGAGGATCACCAGCCCACCGGCGTAGACGCCGTCGGCCGGGATCGCGGTGAACGGCGGGGACTCCACGTTCGCCGTCGGGTAGCCGAGCTCGCGGCCGCGCCGGTCCCCGCGGACGACGACGCCCTCGATGCGGTGCGGCCGGCCCAGCGCCCGCGCCGCCGACACCATGTCACCGGCCGCGACGCAGGCGCGGACGTAGGTCGAGGAGATGGTGATCTCGCCGTCCGCCGAGGACTCCCCCGCCAGCGGCACCGGCTCGACGGTGAAGCCGAACCGGCGTCCCTCCTGGGCCAGCGTCGTGACGGTGCCCGCCGCCCGGTACCCGTAGCTGAAGTTCTCCCCCACGACCACCGAGGCGGCGTGCAGGTGCTCGACGAGCACGGTGTGGGTGAACGTCTCCGGCGAGAGCCGCATGAACTCCGGCGTGAACGGCAGCACGCACATCTCGTCCACGCCCAGCCCGGCGACCAGCTCGGCCTTGCGGTCCAGGGAGGTGAGGATCGCCGGGTGCGACCCCGGGCGCACCACCTCGGAGGGGTGCGGGTCGAAGGTGAGCAGCAGGCACGGCCGGTCCAGCGCGCGGGCCCGCGCCACGGCCGTGCCGATCAGCTGCTGGTGCCCCCGGTGGACGCCGTCGTACATGCCGACGGTGACCACCGTGCGGCCCAGGTCACCGGGGGTCGCCTCGAGTCCCCGCCAGCGGCGCACGTCGATGTGTCCGGGCCGCTCAGGCGACCCGGTGCAGCCAGCCGTGGGTGTCGGGCACCCGGCCGTGCTGGACGTCGAGCAGGTGCTCCCGCAGCCGCATCGTGAGTGGCCCGGGCCCGCCGTCGCCGACGGTGAAGTCACCGGTGCGCGCCTTGACCTCACCGACCGGGGTGATGACCGCCGCGGTGCCGCAGGCGAAGGTCTCGGTGACCGTGCCGTCGGCCACGCCGGACCGCCACTCCTCGACGCTGAACCTGCGCTCGGTGACCCGGTGGCCCATCTCGCGGGCGACGGTGATCAGCGAGTCGCGGGTGATGCCGGGCAGCAGGGTGCCGGTCAGCTCGGGGGTGACCAGCTCGGCGTCGTCCCCGGAGCCGAGGACGAAGAACAGGTTCATCCCGCCCATCTCCTCGACGTAGCGCTTCTCCACCGCGTCGAGCCAGACCACCTGGTCGCAGCCGGCGTCGATGGCCTGCTCCTGGGCCAGCAGGCTGGCGGCGTAGTTGCCGGCGCACTTGACGTCGCCGGTGCCGCCGGGCGCGGCGCGGATGTAGTCCTCGGACAGGTAGACCGACACCGGGTGGACGCCGCGCGGGAAGTAGGCGCCGGCCGGGCTGGCGATCACCAGGAACAGGTACTCGTGGGCCGGGCGGACGCCGAGGAACGGCTCGGTCGCCAGCTGGTAGGGCCGCAGGTACAGCGTCTGGTCGGGCCCGGTGGGCACCCAGTCGCGGTCGGCCTCGACGAGCGTGTCGACGGCAGCGAGGAACGCCTCCTCCGGCACCGGCGGCATGGCCAGCCGCTTGGCGCCGCGCACGAGGCGGGCGGCGTTGGCCTCGGGGCGGAAGGTCGCCACGGTGCCGTCGGGCTGGGCGTAGGCCTTGAGCCCCTCGAAGATCGACTGGGCGTAGTGCAGTGCGGCGGTGGCCGGGTCGACCTGCAGCGGCGCGTAGGAGGTGAGCCGCGCGTCGTACCAGCCCTCACCGGCCCGGTAGCGCGCGACGAACATGGAGTCGGTGAAGTAGCGGCCGAAACCGGGGTCGGCCAGCAGCGCGTCGCGTTCGGCGGCGGGACGACGCCGCACGTCCTCCACGACCACCGGCACGCCCTCGGTGAACATCCGGGACGAGGTACGGCTGTCGGCGAGCGTGTCGGTCATGGCTCCCACCTGCGGCGTGCGCGGATCCGAGGGGCGGTCCGGCGGCTGCCGGACCGCCCGCCCACCCTAGCTCCGCCGCAGGCCGGCCCGGCGGCGACCGCCGCGGGCGGTCACGGCCGGTCGGGCGCCGCGCTCTCGATGACCTCGTAGGACCACAGGTGGTGCGAGTCGCTGGCCGCGGGCGCGAGGTCCGAGCCGCCGCCCTCGTGGGCGCGGGCGAAGTCCTGACCGGACTCCCACGCCCGGTAGGCCTCCTCGCTCTCCCACCGGGTGTAGACGAGGTACTGGTCGGTGCCCTCCAGCGGGCGTAGCAGCTCGAACCACTCGAAGCCGGGGGTGCTCTCGACGGCACCGGCCCGCCCCTTGAAACGCTCCTCGAAGCGCTCCTGCTTGTCCTTGGGCACGCTGATCGCGTTGATCTTGACGACGCTCATGGACGCCCCGTTCCCGGCGGGGCCGCCGGTCAACCCCGCGACCCTGCGGGCGGGGAGGTGCCGGGCGAGGATGGCCCGATGACCCCGGCTCCACGGCCCGGCGTGCTCTTCGACGTGGACGGCACCCTGCTGGACACCAACTACCTGCACGTCCTGGCGTGGTGGCAGGCCTTCCGGGACACCGGCCACCCCGAGGTGTCCATGGCCGACTGCCACCGTGCCATCGGCATCGCCAGCGCCGAGCTGGTGAGCCACCTCCTGGGGGACGACGTCCCCGACGCAGCAGACGTCGTCGAGGCGCACGGCAAGCGGTACGAGCCGCTGCGCGACCAGGTCGTCGCCTTCCCGCAGGCCGCCGACCTGCTCGCCGCGTGCCGGGACCGCGGGCTGGCCGTCGTCCTGGCCACCAGTGGTCAGGAGTCCGACCTCGAGTGGATGCAGCCGGCGATCGGCGCCGAGGACGTCGTCGAGGGGGCGACGACGTCGGGCGACGTCGCGTCGGCCAAGCCCGCGCCGGACCTGCTGGAGACCGCCGCCGCCGACCACGGGCTGGACACCGGGCGCACCGTCGCGGTCGGGGACACCATCTGGGACGTCCGGTCCGCCCGGGACGCCGGACTGCCCTGCATCGCGCTCACCTGCGGGGGCATCTCCCGCGCGGAGCTGGAGGACGCCGGCGCCCCGGAGGTCTACGACGACCCGGCCGACCTGCTGGCCCACCTGGACGACTCGCTCATCGGGAGGGTGGCGCGCGGCTGAAAGAGGACCCCCCTGCCCCCCGCCACTCGCAGGCTCGCGGCGGGACCCTGCAGGAGGGCCACCGCGGCCCCCTGCAAGGGTCCTTCCTCAGCCGGGCGGGAAGCCCACGGCGACGCGGGCGGTGGCGCCGGCGTCCTCGACGAGGGCGACCAGCCGGTCGTCGGCGTCGATCGCCGCGTGCAGGCCGGGGGCGCCGGTGGCCGGGATGCGCTGCCCGTGGCCGAGGGCGCGGGCCTCCTCCGCGCTCAGCGCGCGGACCGGGAAGACGGCGCGGGCGGCGTCGGCGAGGCCGAGCACGCCCGCTCCCCCGCCGGCCGCCAGTGCCTGCCCGGCGTCCTCGACCGGCGCGGCGTCGGCCACCGAGAACGGGCCGGAGGCGGTGCGGCGCAGCGCGGTGAGGTGCCCGCCGACGCCGAGCGCGGCACCGGCGTCGCGGGCGATGGCGCGGACGTAGGTGCCGGCGGTGCAGGTGACGGTCACGTCGACGTCGACCAGGTCCGGCGTCGGCCGGACGACGCGGTGGACGTCGAGGCGGTGGACGGTCACCGCCCGCGGCTCCAGCACGACCTCCTCGCCCGCGCGCACCCGGTCGTAGGAGCGCCGGCCGGCGACCTTGACCGCGCTCACCGAGGAGGGCACCTGCAGCAGTGGGCCGGCCTGCGCGGCCAGGGCGGCGGTGACGGCGGCGTCGCCCAGGTGGGCGGTGGAGGTGGTGGCGAGGACCTCGCCCTCGCGGTCGTCGGTGACGGTGGACTGGCCGAGCCGCATCGTCGCCTCGTAGGTCTTGTCGTGCCCGCCGACGTACCCGAGCAGCCGGGTCGCCGCCCCGACGCCGAGGACCAGCAGGCCGGTGGCCATCGGGTCCAGCGTCCCGGCGTGGCCGACCCTGCGGACCGACAGCACCCGCCGGGCCCGGGCGACGACGTCGTGCGAGGTCATCCCGCCCGGTTTGTCGACCAGCAGGAGGCCCGGGGGGACGTCGGCGTCCGCGCGTCTGCTCACGCCGTCACCGTGTCAGGTGCAGCGAGCCACCTCCCACCCGCCACCCGGACCAGGACGGCGACCAGCCGCAGCGCGATGAACAGCGTCAGGCCGGTCCACACGCCGGCCAGCCCCCACCCGAGCGGGACGGCGAGCAGCGACAGCGGCACGAAGCCGACGAGCGCCGCGCCGATGGTGACCGTGCGCAGGTACCCGACGTCGCCGGCACCCATCAGCACGCCGTCGAGGGCGAACACGACGCCGGCCAGCGGCTGCATCGCGGCCAGGAACCACCAGGCGACGGCGGCCTGCGCCAGCACCGCGGGGTCGTCGGTGAACAGCGGCAGCAGGACCGGGCGCAGTGCCAGCAGCGCGGCGGCGACCACCACGCCGGTGCCCAGGCCCCAGCGGGTGACCCGGCGGGCGGTGTCGCGGGCCGCGGCGGGCCGGGCACCGCCGAGGGCCTGGCCGACGAGGGTCTGCGCCGCGATGGCGTAGGCGTCGAGCACCAGGGCGAGGAAGAAGAAGAACTGGATCGCGATCTGGTGCGCGCCGAGCTCCGCCGTGCCCGCGCGGGCGACCACGCCGGTGGCCACGAGGAAGGACACCTGCAGCACGGCGGCGCGCAGCAGCAGGTCCCGGCCGATGACCAGCTGCGACCGCAGCGCGGCCGGGCGCGGCCGCCAGGCGACCCCCTCCCGCAGCAGCGCCCGGACGAACAGCGCGGCGGTGAGCGCCTGCCCGGCCACGTTGGCCACCGCGGACCCCACCAGGCCCAGGCCGACCGGGTGCACCAGCAGCGGGCAGAGCACCAGGCTGAGCAGGCTGCCGGCCAGCACGTAGCGCACCGGGCGGCGCAGCTCCTGGACCCCGCGCAGCCAGCCGTTGCCGGCCAGGGACACCAGCAGCAGCGGCGCGCCCAGGGAGGCCACCCGCAGCCAGCTCTCCCCCGCCGCCGCGACCGGGCCGTCGTCCCCGGCGAGCAGCCGGGTGAGCGGACCGGCGAGCAGCTGGAACAGCCCCACCACGAGCAGCCCGAGGGCCAGCGCCAGCCAGGTGGCCTGCACGCCCTCGGCGACCGCGCCGGCCCGGTCGCCGGCACCGGCGCGGCGGGCGGCACGGGCGGTGGTGCCGTAGGCGAGGAAGTTCAGCAACGCCGCGGCCCAGGCCAGCAGGCCACCGCCGACGGCGAGCCCACCGAGCGCGACCGTGCCCAGGTTCCCGACGACCGCGGTGTCGACGAGCAGGTACAGCGGCTCGGCGGCCAGCACGACCAGGGCGGGGGCCGCCAGCGCGAGGACCCCGGGGGGCCGGCGTCCGTCAGCGGCGAGATCGGCGATCCCGCTCGGTTGCGCAGGCCCGGCCGTGCGAGATCGGCGACCTCGCCGGGGGGGACGCGGGCGGCTCATCCCTCGCGGAGCTGGGCCCGGATCGCTCGCACGGTGCCCTCGCGGTCCTCCTGCGAGGTGAAGCCGGCCGCGGCACGGTGGCCGCCCCCACCGAGGGCCATGGCGACGCGGGCGACGTCGGTGGCGCCGCGGGAGCGCAGCGACACCGCCCACGAGCCGTCGTCCTGACCCTTGAGCACGCAGGCGACGTCGGCCTCCTGGGTGGTGCGGACGACGTCGACCAGCGCCTCCAGCTGCTCGCCGGGCAGGCCGTGCTCGGCGGCCTCGGCAGTGCTCGACCAGGTCCACACCAGGCCGGCACCGACCTCGGTCTCGAGCACGGCGCGGCCGGCGACGACCGACAGCAACCCCAGCCAGCCGAACGGCGCGGTGTCGAACAGCCGCTGGCTGATGGCGGCGTGGTCGATGCCGACGGCCAGCAGCCGGGCGGCGAGGTCGTGGGTGTCGGGGCGGGTGTTGCCGAACCGGAAGGAACCGGTGTCGGCCGTCAGCCCGGCGTAGAGGCAGGTGGCCAGCGGCTCGTCGAGGGTGACACCGAGCCCGTCGAGCAGGTCGGCGACGAGGACGACGGTGGCCGGCGCGGCGGGGTCGACGACGCGGACGTCACCGAAGCCGGGGTTGCTGGCGTGGTGGTCGACGACCACGGAGGTGGCCGCGCCGTCCAGCAGCGCGGCCAGCTCGCCCAGCCGGCCCGGCGAGGCGGCGTCCAGGCTGACGAACACCTC
>DASQNB010000083.1:0-11680 GCA_035645175.1 Geodermatophilus sp. | reverse complement strand
TCCCGGCGGCCGGGTCGGCGCAGCCGGTGGCCGCGGCGAGGACGGCGAGCCCGGCGAGGGCGGTGGGCAGCAGGTGGCGCTTCGGAGGAGTCATGCCCCGGATGCTGGGGTCCCGCGCTCGGTGCTCGCTCTGCGTGACCGCCGCCGTCACCGGATCGGGCGACTCCGGCTCGCGTCGGTTCCGGAACCCGTGGTGGGCCGGCCGATCGGTCCTGCTCGTTCCGCGCGTCCCGTCGGCGGCGCCGTCCGCGTCGAGGCGGCGGCCGTGCTGGACGCCGTCCGGCCAGGATGACCCGGCGCGCCCGGCCGGGTCGCGCACGAGCGGAGGGCGGACGGTGTGGCCGGAGAGCGTGGGCGGGGCAGCGGTGCGAGGCGGGCTCGCGCGCCGGCCCGGGACGTGGTGGACCCGCCGCGGCGCCCGTGGGGGCTGGTCGCGGCCGCTGCCGTCGTCGTCCTCTTCGCCGCCGCCGTCCTGACCTACGCGGTCACGCGAGCCGACCGAGCCGAGGCCGAGCGGGTGTCCTCGCCGGAGGAGATCGAGGGATTGACCAGCTACGAGTACGCCCCCGGGGCGCACACCAGCGAGCCGGTCGCCTACACCGAGAGCCCACCGGTCGGCGGGCCGCACGACTTCGTGTGGGCCGACTGCACCGGCACGGTCTACGACGTGGACATCCGGCACGAGAACGCCGTCCACTCCCTGGAGCACGGCGCCGTGTGGATCGCCTACGCCCCGGAGCAGGTCGACGCGGAGGACGTCGATGCCCTCGCCGGGCTGGTCGAGGGCCGGCCGGGCGTGATGCTCTCGCCGTACGCCGGCCAGGAGCGGCCGATCGGGCTGCAGTCGTGGGGCTACCAGCTGTTCGTCGACGCGGCCGACGACCCGCGCATCGGGCAGTTCGTCGACCTGCTGGTCTTCCACCCCGACCTCACACCCGAGCCCGGCGCCCCCTGCGACAGCCCGTCCTTCCTGGCCGCCCCGCGGACCGCGGGGTGAGGACGTCGGGACGCGACTGGCCGGCGTGCTGCTGATGGCTGGAGGGGGCCTGCCCGTCGGCACCGCGGGCGAGGGGTCCCCTGGTCCGGTCGCGGCACCGTCCGCGGCCGCGCCGTCCGTGGGGACGTCGCTGCTGCCGCCCGCGCCGCCGCGGCAGCCGGGCGAGCTCACCCTCCCCGTGCTGGAGGACGACGGATACGCCGACGCGGTGGCGACCTTCGGCGGCGCGGGACAGGTGTACGCCGCGGTGGCCGCCGACGCGCGCATCGCCCGCATCGCGCTGGCCGACTGCCACCGCTGGACCGCGGGCGAGCTGCACCCCGACCTGGTCGCGCTGGTTACGCCGTCCTGGGTCTCCGACAACTGGCTGGGCCACGGCGGGCGGGTGCTCAACGTGCACGTCGACCGCACCGGCGCCGTACCGGCGCTCGTGGTGACCGGGTCCTTCGCCATGGAGGTGACGCTGGGCGACTCCGAGGTCTCCGCCGGCCAGGACTGGGTCCTCACCTCGGGGCCGACGGCGGCCGGCTGGCAGCTCGCGGACGCCGAGTCGAACGGCCACGTCAACTGGGCGCCCGCGCTCCCCTGACGCTCGTCCCCGGTTCCTCGGCTCCCGGCCGTCGAGTGCCTGATCCGTCCGGCTCCGGGCCGGTCGAGCCCTCCCCGCGGTATCTGCTGCTCCCTAGCGTCGTCAGGGACAGAGACCAGGGGGGCAGCCGTGGACGCACCGACCATCCACCGCAGGGCGGCACAGGAGCCACGCTCGCGGTTCGGCTCGCGGATCACCGCCGCGGTCACGGGTCTCGCCGTGGCCGCGGCGTTGACGACGACCGGCGTCGCGAGCGCCGCGCCGGACCGGCCGGCCCCCGCGGCCGCCCTCCCGCCCGGGGGCGTGCCCGGCGTCCCCGTGCCCGCCATCGACTGGCAGGACGCCGGCGACGGCTACCAGGAGGCCACCGCCGCGGTCCCCTACGACTACGCCCGGCCGGCCGGCCGCAGCCTGCGGCTGTACCTCGTCCGGCTGCCCGCGGCCGACCCGGCGCACCGGATCGGCACGCTGTTCGTCGACTTCGGCGGCCCCGGCGTCCCCGCCGCCGCGACGGTGCGCGTCCTCGGCGAGGCGCTGTTCCCGCCGGAGGTGCTGGCCCGCTACGACCTGGTCGGCGTCGACGCACGCGGCACGGGACGGAGCCGGCCGGTGCGCTGCCTCGACCCGCAGGAGCAGCAGGACTCCCCCTTCGTCGCCGGCCAGACGTTCCCGATCACGCCCGCCGAGGAGGCCGAGGCCGTCGACCAGGCGCGCCGCTTCGCCGACGAGTGCCGGGCCCGCAACGGCGACCTGCTCGACCACGTGGGCACGCTGCCGGCCGCCCGCGACCTGGACGTGTTGCGTGCGGCGCTCGGTGACCGGCGCATCAACCTCGTCGGCCTGTCCTACGGCACCTTCCTCGGGCAGGTCGTCGCCAACACCTTCCCCGACCGCGTCGGCGCACTCGTCCTCGACGGGGTGGTGGACCCGGCTTGGGCCACCGGCGGGGCCGGCAGCGTCAGCTGGCACCGGACGAACGCCGACCGGGGCGGCGCGGAGACGCTGCAGGAGTTCCTCCGGCTCTGCGCGGAGGCCGGGCCGGAGCGGTGTGCGTTCGCGGCGGGTGGCGACCCGCGACGCGGCTTCACCGCGCTCGCCGCCCGGCTGCGTAGCGAGCCCCTGACCGTCGCCCTGCCCGGCCGGCCACCACGGCCGTTCGGCTATGCCGAGCTGGTCAGCGTCGCCCACTCCACCCTCGGGCTGTCCAGCCCCTGGACCTGGCCGGTCTTCGCCGACCTGCTGCAGGCCGCCTCCACCGGGGACGGGGACGCCGTGGCCGGCATCCTGACCGCGCTGTCGCCACCGACTCCGCCCGGCTACGAGAACTACCTCGCCTCGAACGCGGCCATCGCCTGCGCCGACACCGACAACCCGGCCGACCCGCGCCGGTACGGGCAGGCGGGACGGCAGCGCGACGCCACCGTCGCTCCCCATGCCGGCTCCCGGTGGGCCTACCTCGCGCTCCCCTGCGCCTTCTGGGAGGGGCGGTCCACCGAGCGGCACACCGGTCCCTGGACCGCCCGCACCCGCAACCCGGTCCTGCTGCTCAGCACCCGCTTCGACCCGGCCACACCGCACCGCAACGCCGTCCGGGTCCACGACCTGCTGCCGAACAGTGCCCTGCTGACCGTCGACGGCGTCGGGCACGGTGCGGTGCACTCCAGCTCCTGCGCGATGGCGCTGACGGCGCAGTACCTGCTCACCGGGGCCACCCCGCCGGCAGGGACCGTGTGCCCGCAGGACCGGGCGCCGTTCGACCCGGTGCCCGTCCCGGCGTCCGGCGGCGACGAGGTCTCGCCGTGAGCCGCGGCCCGCTCCTCGCCCCGGCGCCCGGGCAGGACCGGCGCGGCACCGGACGGATCGTCGTCCTGGTGCTGCCGGAGGTGAACCTGCTGGACCTGGCCGGTCCGGTCCAGGTCTTCGACGCCGCCAACGCGTTCGGCGCCGGCTACCGGATCGAGTTCGTGGCCGACCGGCCCGAGGTGGTGTCCGCGCAGGGCCTGCAGTTCGCCGCCCTGGACGTCCTGCCCGCAGTCGGGCCCGGTGACCTGGTGCTCGTCCCGGGACCGCGCATCTCCCCGTCGGCCGGCGCGGCGCCGCTGGTCGCGCCGACGGTCGCGCGGTGGCTGCGGAGCGCCGCCGACCAGGGCGCCTCGCTGGCGTCGGTGTGCACCGGGGCCGCGGCCCTCGGTGACGCGGGGCTGCTGGACGGCCGCCGGTGCACGACCCACTGGGGGCTGGTCGACGCGATGCGGGCGAGGTACCCGGCCGCCACGGTGCTGGACGGCGTGCTGTACGTCCACGACGGGCCGGTGAGCACCAGTGCCGGCATCGCGGCCGGGGTCGATCTCGCCCTCTCCCTGCTCGAGGGTCAGCACGGACCCGCCCTGACCGGCGCGGTCGCCCGCGAGCTCGTCGTCTACCTGCGCCGGAACGGGTCGAGTGCCCAGCTCAGCGTCTTCGTCCAGCACCGGGCACACCTGCACCAGGCCGTGCACCGCGTGCAGGACCACCTGGCCCAGCACCTGGACACCCCGCACACCCTCGCGGACCTGGCGGCGGTCGCGCACCTGTCCCCGCGCGGACTCAGCCGCGCCTTCACCGCGGCGATCGCGATGAGCCCGCTGGCGTACCAGCAGCTGCTGCGCCTGGAGCACGCCGCCACCCTGCTGGCCGGGACCGACCTGACGGTGCAGGCGGTCGCCGCCCGCTGCGGCTTCCAGGACGAGCGACAGCTGCGCCGGCTCTTCTCGGCCCGCTACGGCATCCCACCCGCGGCGGCGCGACGCCAGCCCGTCCCCCGGAGGTGATCGGCGTGTCCCCTCGTCTCCGGCGCGCCGGCCGCGTCCTGCTCGCGGTGTCCGTCTCCGCGGCCGCCATGGCGGGCATCTGCACCGCAGGCGTGGCCACCGCCATGGGCCAGAGCTACCCCGCGCCGCCGTCCGCGGTGCCCGGACCGGTCCGGTCGACGGCCCCCGACACCGGCGACGACGACCGGATCGACGTCGCCGTCGTCCTCGGCGCCAGCGGGTCCGTGGCCGCCGACGCCCTGGTCCCCTACGAGGTCTTCGCCAGGTCCGACCGGTTCTCCGTCTCCGTCGTCGCCGCGGACCGGACCCCGGCCACCCTGTCCGGCGGCCTGTACGTCCTGCCGGACCGGACCTTCGACGAGGTGACCACACCGCCGGACGTGGTCGTCGTCCCCGCCGTCGTCGACCCCACGGGGCAGCTGGAGACCCGGCTGCGCGACTGGACGGCCGGGCAGGCCGCCCGTGGCAGCCGGGTCCTCGGCATCTGCGACGGCGCGAGGGTCCTGGCCGCCGCCGGCCTGCTGGACGGGCGCCGGGCCACCGCCCACTGGTCCAGCGTCGAGCGCCTGGCCGAGGACCACCCCGGGGTGGCGTGGTCCCGCGGTGTCCGGTACGTCGAGGACGGCCCGGTGACCACGACGGCGGGCATCACGTCCGGTGCGGTCGGTGCCCTGCGGCTGGTCGAGCGCCTCGCCGGCGCCGAGGAGGCCGAGCGTGTCGGCACGGCTGTGGGCTACCCCGGCTGGTCGGCGGACGGCGGCCCGGGCATGCCGGTGCACCGGCGTGCGCTCACCGACCTGACCCGGGAGCTCGACACCGCCTTCCCCTGGCTGCGGCCGACGATCGGCGTCGGCCTGGTGGAGGGCGTGAGCGAGATCGACGTGGCCGCCGCGGCGGAGGTCTGGTCCGGGGCCTCCTCCGCCGCCCGGGTGCTGCCGGTCGGCGCCGGGCCCGTCGTCACGACCCAGCACGGCCTGGCCCTGCTCGTGCGACCGGCCGACGCGGCGACCCCGTCCGTCGACCGGTTCGTCGTCCCCGGGGTGACCGACACCGGGCAGGTGGGACCCCGCCTGGCGCGGTGGGCGGCTGACCGCGGCCTGGACGTGCAGCTCCCCACGGCCGAGTACGGGGGCGGGTTCGGCTTCGACCCCCTCCTGCTCGACCTGGCCCGGCACGCCGACCGGGCGACCGCCGCCGCCACGGCCGCGTACGCCGAGTACCCGACCGGACACCTCGACCTGTCGGGACCGGCCTGGCCGTGGCGGCCGACCGTGCTCGCCGTCGCCGCCCTGGCCGTCTCCCTCGGCATCGGGCTGCTGCCCACCGCCGTCCGGAGGACCCGGTCACGGCGGCGCACCACACGACTCTCCCGACCCCCGTCCCGGCGAGCAGAGACGAGGACCTGATGCTCCTCTACGACGACGCGGCCGGCGCCGCCCTCTCCGTCGCGGCCGGGGAGGCCCGATGGCTCGACGCTCCCGGGTACGGCACGCACCACGTGCTGCTGGGGCTGCTGCGCACCCGCGACCCGGTGACGGAGCGGCTGACCGACGCGCATCCGGGACTGACCGTCGACGCCGTGCTCGTCGCCGTGGGAAAGGCGGGCGCGGCTCCGCCGTCCGCCCCTCCTGCGCCACCTCGGCGACCCGTGCCCGCGCCAGAGTTCCGGCAGGCCATGGACCACGTCATGGCCCGGTGGCGGCCCCTGGTCAGGTCGGGGCAGCTGCGGACCGGCCGCCGGCTCGGCTGCAGGGAGCTCTGGCTGGCAGTGCTGGACCCGTCCGCCGCGTCGTCGCGCATGCTGCGCTCGCTCGGGGCCGACCCGGACGAGCTCCGCAGCTCGGTGCTGGCCACGATGGTCCCCGACGGCCGGCCCGTACCGGCCTGGCCTCGGGAGGTGCCGCCCGGGACCGTCGGGCGGCTGGCCGCCCGTCTGCTCGGCCACGGGACGAGGACCTGATCCGGTGGGCGTCGAGCCAGGGTCCAGCGGCCACCGCCGGCTACCGCTGCTGCCCGCGGTGGCCGCACGCCTCGCCGGGCACGTGCTCGCCCCACTCGGTGTCGTCACCCCTCCGGATCGCCGGTGTGTCGGGACGACGTCCGCCCGGGCCGACGCCGGTCGAGGGCCTCGGCGTCAGCGGTGCGGAGCGGCCCGCTCGGTCGGGGACGCCCGCCGGACCTCCGGGCTGGACGACGTCCGTGCCGGCAGCCGCAGGCTGACCAGCAGGGCGAGCACCGGCAGCGGCAGGAGTGCCACCAGCGACCACGTCAGGCCGTGCGCGTCGGCCAGCACCCCGAAGAGGGGTGTCGCGGCACCGCCGGCCGAGACGGCCAGGCCGAGGGTGACCCCGGAGGCGGTGCCGACCCGGTTCGGGAGGAGTTCCTGCCCCAGCGTGGTCTGCACGGAGAAGGGCAGGTAGAGCCCGACCCCCAGCAGAACGGCGGCGGCGAGGGCCACCGGCCAGGACGGCGCGGCGACGAGCAGGACCAGGCCGGGAACGGTCACGGCGTGGCCCAGCCGGATGGCCTGGACCCGGCCCCACCGGTCGGCGAGCCAGCCCCCGGCGAGGGTGCCCAGCGCCCCGACCCCGAGGAACGTGGCCAGCGCGGCCGAGCCGGCCGAGGCGGTGACCCCGAAGCGGTCGATGACGTACAGGGCGACGAGCGAGGACACGCCGAAGTAGAGGACCGAGCGGATCACCACCAGCCCGGTCAGCCAGCCGAACGACCGCCAGTCGTCGGCCCGTGGAGGTGCACCGCCGGCCGCGGTCGCCGGTCGCGGACGGGTGCGGGCCCGCCGGCCGAGGGCCAGGAGGACGGCGGCCATGACGAGGGCCGGCAGTGCGAGCAGCGGCGTCCCGGCCACGCCGTAGGCCAGCAGCACGGGGGTGACCACGACGGGACCCAGGGCGAGTCCGGCGTTGCCGCCGACGGCGAACCAGCTCATCCCCTGTGCGGAGGCGCCCGCCGCCGCGCGGGCCGCGCGGGCGGCGGCCGGGTGGTAGGCGGCCACGCCGAGGCCGGAGAGGGCCACTGCCGCCCAGGTCCACCAGTAGGAGCCGCCGAGGCCGGCCAGCCCGATGCCGATGCCGGCGACCAGCAGCCCGGCCGGGGTCAGCCACGGCAGGGGCCGGCGGTCGACCAGGACGCCGAAGGCCGGCTGCACCACCGAGGACAGCACCGTGGCGGCCAGGGTGATGCCGGTCGCGGCGGCGTAGGAGTACCCCCGATCGAGGACCAGGAAGGGCAGCAGCGCGGGCACCGCGCCCTGGTAGAGGTCGTCGACGACGTGGCTGGCCGTCAGCACGCCCAGCCCGCGGCGGTCGACCACTCCCCGGCTGTCGCTCACCCGGTGACCGTGGACGCCGGACCGCCGGTCGTCAACCGGCCGCTCGGCTGGGCCGCGGACCGGTCAGTGGACGCCGGCGAGTACGGGCTCGTCCGGCACGTCGGTCAGCTGCCAGGGGCGGACGACGGTCACGAGCACGGCGATCGCCAGCGACAGGGCGACGACGATGACCGTGCCCATCGCCGCGGCGTCGTTGCCCAGCAGGCCGACGACCGGCGACACCGCCGCACCGACACCGAACTGGACCGCGCCCAGCAGCGCCGCGGCCGCACCGGCCGAGTCGCCGTGGCGGGACAGCGCCAGCGCCGGGGCGTTGGGCAGCGCGAGACCGGAGGCGAAGAGCATCGCCCACAGCGGGACGACGACGCCCGGCAACCCGCCGGTGCCGGTGGCGGACAGGACGAGCAGCACCGCGCCGGAGAGCGCACCGGCCACCGTGCCGGCGACCAGCACCTGCGCGGACGTCCAGCGGCGCAGCACCAGGGGGTTGAGCTGGGTGGCCGCGATCAGCCAGACGGCGCCGGCGCCGAACAGCAGACCGAACTCCTGCTCGTCGAGGCCGAACTGCCGCTGGAAGACGAACGACGAGCCCGAGACGTAGCTGAACAGCCCGGCCATCGTCAGCCCGGCGACCAGCACCAGGCCGACCAGCGTGCGGTCGCGCAGCAGCCGCCGGTAGGTGTGCAGCGTCCCGGCGACGCCGCTGCTGCTCCGGCGGGACGGCGGCAGCGTCTCGCGCAGGGCGAACCAGCCGACGGCGATCAGCAGCAGGCCGTAGACGGCGAGGACGGCGAAGATGCCGCGCCAGCTGGTGAACCGCAGCAGTTCGCCGCCGAGGGTCGGCGCCAGCACCGGCGCGGCCCCGAGGACCAGGAACAGCCGGGACAGCATCGTCGCCGCCGCGCGCCCCGTGTACAGGTCGCGGACGACGGCCAGGGCGACCACCGCGCCGGCGGCGGTGCCCACGCCCTGCAGGAAGCGGAGCACGCCGAGGACCTCGATGGTCGGCGCGATCAGGATCAGCAGGGACGCCACCACGTACAGCGCCGTGCCGGCCAGGAGGGGCGTGCGCCGACCGATCGCGTCGGACAGCGGGCCGAGCACCAGCTGGCCGAGGGCCAGGCCGACCAGGGTGCCGGTGAGGGTCAGCTGGACCATCGCCGACGTCGTCCCCAGCTCTGCGGTGATGGTCGGCAGCGCCGGGAGGTACATGTCGATGGTCAGCGGCCCCACGGCGACGAAGGCGCCGAGGACCAGGGCGAGCAGCGCCCGGCTGGGCGGGTCGCCCTCGGAGGCTGCCGCGGGCGTCGCGGTCGCGGCGCGGTCCTGCAGGTCGGTCATGGCGGTCCCTCCGTCCAGGTGGTGTGCGAGCGGCCCACGCTGGCCGGACGTCAGGCGCCAAGGCGGCGGCGCCGCCGTCCATTCCTGGTCGACGGCGATTCCCCCGGCCGGACCGCGGAGTCGGCCGGGGGGAGCGACGCAGCTCACACGCCCAGCGGCTCCCGGGAGGCGGCGACCGCCCGGTGGGTGTCCTCGACGACGAGGTCGTAGTTGACCTGGGCCGCCGCGGAGGCGCCCGCCGCCGCGGCCGCACCGACCTGGGCGGACAGGTCGGTGACGTTGCCGGCGACCCACACGCCGGGGACGTCGGTGCGCCCGGTCGCGTCGGCGGGCAGGTGCTCCCCCATCCCGGAGGGGTGCGGCACCGGGTGCAGCCCGAGCCCGGCGAGGAAGCCGGTGCGGGCGACCATCCGCGACTGCACGGTGACCGCCTCGCGCTCGACCACCGTGCCGTCTGCGAGGCGCACGCCGACCAGCCGGTCGCCGTCGACCTCGAGCGCGGCGACCTCGCCGGTCACCACGGGGATGCCGAGGGCGGCCAGCTGCTCGGCCTGCTCGCCGTCCGGCGCCGGCTGCTGGTGGGTGAAGAACGTGACGTCGGCGCTCAGCTGCCGGAACAGCAGTGCCTGGTGCACCGCCATCGGCCCGCCGGCCAGCACGCCGACGGCCTGGTCGCGGACCTCCCAGCCGTGGCAGTACGGGCAGTGCAGCACGTCCCGCCCCCACCGCTCTTGCAGGCCGGGCACGTCGGGCAGCTCGTCGACCAGCCCGGCGGTGACCAGCAGCCGGCGGGCGCGGGTCGTGCGCCCGTCGGCCAGCCCGACCGCGAAGCCGTCGCCGTCGCGGGTCACCGTGGCGACCTCGCCGTTCACGACCTGGCCGCCGTAGGAGCGGACCTCGGCGCGCCCGCGCTCCAGCAGCTCGCCCGGCGGCATGCCCTCCCGGGCCAGCAGTCCGTGCACGCCCGCCGCGGGTGCGTTGCGCGGAGCGCCGGCGTCGAGCACCACCACCGACCGCCGCGAGCGGGCCAGCATCAGCGCCCCGTTCAGCCCGGCAGCGCCCCCGCCGACCACCACCACGTCGTAGCCGTTCCTCAGTTCATCGGTCACCGTGACCACCTCCGCGGCGACTGTGCGACCGCGGCGTCGGTCACGGCAAGGATCCTTGCTGTTGTGGCAAGCCTGAGCTCCTCGGAGGACCACCCCGACCTGCCCGCCAAGCGAAGCCAGCCGCCGTGCCGGCGCCGACGTCAGTGCGGCTCCGGGCGTCGGGCTCTGCGGCGGACCGCCCGCACGACCAGGACGTCGACCGCGGACGAGAGCACGAAGACTGCGACCGCCCATCCCCAGCGGCCCTCGACGGCGAGCAGCACGCACGCGGCGACGACCGCGACGCCGTACACGGTCAGCCAGGCAGAGGCCGTGCCGTCCACCGCCGGGCTCAGGTGCCGCAGAAGGTCCGGTAGGGGCCGGAGCTCTCCGGGGCAGGGGCCGTGTAGCGCTCCAGCCCCGGGCGCTCGTCGAAGGGGCGGGTCACGACCTCGAGCAGCCGCTCCAGCGGGGCCAGGTCGCCGGCGGTGGCCGCGGCGAGGGCCTCCTCCACGAGGTGGTTGCGCGGGATGTAGACGGGGTTGGTCCGGTCCATCACGTCGGCATCCGGTTCCAGGGCCTGCCAGCGCTCCAGCCAGGCGTCGAACGCCGCGAGGTCCAGGACCACGAGGCGCGCGGGCTCGGCGTCCCCACGGGCTGCGGTGCCGAGGTGGCGGAAGAACGTGGTGACGTCGACGCGGCTCCCCTGCATGAGCGGGAGCAGGTCCTCGATCAGGGACGTGGCGACTGCGTCGTCCAGACCGTCGGGCAGGCCGAGCTTGGCCCGCATGCCGGCCGACCAGGCGGCGTTGTACTGCGGGCGGAAACCGCCGAGCGCCTCCACCGCGAGGGCGACGGCCTGCTCCTGGTCGTCGGCGAGGAGGGGCAGCAGCGCCTCGGCGAAGCGCGCGAGGTTCCACTCCATCACGATCGGCTGGTTGCCGTAGGCATAGCGCCCGCCGTGGTCGATCGAGCTGTAGACGGTGGCCGGGTCGAAGCCGTCCATGAAGGCGCAGGGCCCGTAGTCGATCGTCTCGCCGGAGATCGTCGTGTTGTCGGTGTTCATCACGCCGTGCACGAAGCCGACCAGCATCCACTGCGCCACCAGGGACGCCTGAGCCGCGACCACGGCCTCGAACAGCGCCAGGTACGGGTTCTCGGCGTCCGCGGCTCCACCATCGCCCGCCCGGACCCCGTGCCGGGCGATCGCGTGGTCGGCGAGGCGGCGCAGCAGGTCGACGTCCCCGGTCGCGCGGGCGTACTGGAAGCTGCCCACGCGCAGGTGGCTGCTGGCCACCCGGGCGAGCACGGCGCCCGGCAGCAGGGTCTCGCGGCGCACCGGGCGCCCGGTGGCCACCACCGCGAGCGAGCGGGTCGTGGGGATGCCGAGGGCGTGCATCGCCTCGCTGATCACGTACTCGCGCAGCATCGGCCCCACCGCGGCCAGCCCGTCGCCGCCCCGCGAGAACGGCGTGCGCCCCGACCCCTTGAGGTGCAGGTCGCGCA
>DASQNB010000082.1:0-7868 GCA_035645175.1 Geodermatophilus sp. | reverse complement strand
CGCGCTCACCGCCAACGCCGAACAGGCCGCCGCGGCGGGGATCACCTCGCCGGAGAGCCTGGTCCCGCAGGCCGTGGCTGCGGCGGGCGAGTCGCTGCGCACGGCGATCGTCGACGCCTACGCCGGCGGGCTGGCCCCGGTGTTCGGCTACCTGCTGCCCGCCTTCGCCGTCGCGCTGCTGCTCCGCGAGATCCCGTTGTCCGACGAGGCCGGGATGGTCGCCCGCGGCGAGGCGGTGACCGGGGACGACGAGTCCGAGCGGGACGAGGCCCGGCTCCCCGCCTGACGCTCCCAGCCGGCGTCCAGGCTCCTCGCAGGGTCCGCCCGGTCGGGCGGGGCACGGTGGGGTCATGGACGCCGACCACCGCACCGGACTGGACGCCGCCCTGCAGCTCGCCGCCCTCGCCGTGGCGCTGCTGACCCTCACCCCGGCCGGGGACCCCGGCTGGGCATGGGGTGCCCCGGTCACCGAGCTGCGGATGTACACGACCACGCTGGAGCGCACGACGACGCAGCTGCAGCTGGTCGGCAATCTCCTGCTCCTGGCCCCGCTCGCTGTCCTGGCCGTGCTCCGTTGGCCCGTACTGCGCACCCCGCCGCGACTCGGCGTCCTCGCGGTGGCGGTGGCCGGCGGCATCGAGCTGCTGCAGTGGGCGCTGCCGCTGGGCCGGGTGGTGTCGCCGGTCGACGCCGCGCTCAATGCCACCGGCGCGCTGGTCGCGGGGCTGCTGGTCGCCCTGGTCGCCGGCCGGCCGGCTCAGCAGAGGGTGGCGTAGCAGCGCAGGTACGCGGCGGCCGTGGCCTCGCAGGTGGGCCGCGCGGCCAGCACCCGGCCGGTAGCGGTCCGGGCGGGGTCGCGCCCGGCCGCCGCGGTCGTCGCGCCCGCCGCCTCGACGACCAGGTCGTCGAGCGCGGAGGACGTCGCCGGGCCTGGACGGGCCGCGTGTCGCGGTGGCGACGTCCGGGACGAGTCCTGGTCGCCGCACCGGCGGGTGCGGGCCGCCCGCGTTTCCGCGCAGTCGCCCGTCCCTCACCGCCACCGGTACTCCAGCTCGGGGCGGCCCGCGCCGCCGTACCGCGGCGCCCGGTCGACCAGGCCGGTGTCCGCGAGGTACTCGAGGTAGCGGCGGGCGGTGATCCGCGAGGCGCCGATCAGCTCGGCGGTCTCCGCGGCCGAGAGCCCCTTTCCGGCGGTCCGCACGGCGGCGACGACGGCGTCCAGGGTCTCCCGGCCCATTCCCTTGGGCAGCGGCGCCGACCGGGTGGGGCGCACGCCGCCCAGCACGCGGTCGACGTCGTCCTGGCCCGCGGCGTCCCCACCGGCGTGCAGCCGCTGGGCGTAGTCGGCGTAGGCGACCAGCCGGTCGCGCAGCGCCGGGTAGGTGAACGGCTTGAGCAGGTAGCCCACGACCCCGTGCGCGGCGGCGGCGCGCACCGTGGCCAGCTCGCGCGCGGAGGTGACGGCGAGGACGTCGATCCGCGCGCCGGCCGCGCGGATGCGGCGGCACAGGTCGATGCCGTGGGCGTCGGGGAGGTTCATGTCCAGCAGCACCAGGTCGACCGGCACCCGGGCCAGCGCGTCGAGGGCCGCGGCACCGGTGGCGGCGACCGCCGCCGTGGTGAAGCCCGGCGTCCGGTCGACGTAGGCACGGTGGGCCTCGGCGGCGACCGGCTCGTCCTCGACGACGAGGACGCGGATCACCGGGCCGCTCCGGCGGGCGCGGGGACGGGCCGCCGGACGGGCAGGCTGACGGTGAACAGCGCGCCGGGCCCGGGCCGGACGCTCAGCGTGCCGCCGAGCCGGGCGACGGTCTGCGCGACCAGCGCCAGGCCCAGCCCGCGGCCGAGCCCCGACGGCGCGCCGGTGGTGTCCTTGGTGCTCCAGCCGCGCTCGAACACCCGCGGCAGGTCCTCCTCGCGCACGCCGGGGCCGGTGTCCTCGACCCGGACCTCCAGCCGCCCGCCGTCGACCTCGGCGGCGAACTGCACCTCTCGCGGCGGGTCCCCGGCGAGTGCGGCGTCGATCGCGTTGTCCAGCAGGTTGCCGACGATGGTCACCAGGTCACCGCCCGGGATGCCGGTCTCGCCCACCGCGGTCGCCGGGTCGACCTCCAGCAGCACGCCCCGCTCGTGCGCGGTCGCCGCCTTGCCGAGCAGCAGTGCCGCCAGCACCGGGTCGCCCACGGCGTCGACCACGCGGTCGGTGAGCCGCTGGGCCGAGGCCAGCTGCGCGGTCGCGAAGTCGATCGCCTCCCGCGTGCGGCCCAGCTCCACGAGGGACACCGTGGTGTGCAGCCGGTTGGCCGCCTCGTGCGCCTGGGCGCGCAGCGACTCGGCGAAGGCCCGGATGCTGTCCAGCTCGCCGGTCAGCGCCTGCAGCTCGGTGTGGTCGCGCAGGGTCACCACGGCGCCGGCCGAGCGGCCGCCCGGCCGCGGCGGGGCCTGGTTGACCACCAGCACCCGGGTGCCGGTCACGTGCACCTCGTCGACGGCGGTGCGCTGCTGACCCAGCGCCGCGGTCAGCTCCGCCGGCAGGCCCAGCTCGCCGACGTGCCGGCCGGTGGGGTCGTCGGCCAGCCCGAGCAGCCGCCGCGCCTCGTCGTTGACCAGCTGCACCCGCTGCTCGCCGTCCACCAGGAGCAGGCCCTCGCGGACGGCGTGCAGGACGGCGTGGTGGTAGTCGACCATCCGCGCCAGCTGCGCCGGGGACAGCCCGTGGGTCTGCCGCCGCAGCCGCCGGCTCAGCGCCGCGCTGCCCAGCGCGCCGACGGCGAGGGTCACCGCGCCGGTGCCGAGGATGCCGGGGACGGCGGCGGCGAGGTCCTGCCCGATCTCCTCGACGGTGACCCCGGCGGACACCAGCGCGACCACGCTCCCGCCGTCGTCGACGACCGGCCCGGTGGCGCGGACCGACGGGCCGAGGGTGCCGGTGTAGGTCTCGGTGAAGGTGTCCCCGGCCAGCGCCGGGCCGACGGTGCCGAGGAATGGCTGGCCGATCTGGTCGGGGTCGGGGTGGGTGAAGCGGGTGCGGTCGGGCGCCAGCACGGTGATGAATGACGTCCCGGTGTCGGCGCGCACCGCCTCGACGTAGGGCTGCAGCACCGCGGTCGGGTCCGGCCCGGTCACCGCGTCGACCACCAGCGGTGAGTCGGCGATGGACTCGACGATCGCCGTGGTCTCCTCCTCGGCCGCCGCCCGGACCGCCTGGCGCGCGTCGAGGTAGGCCACGACCGTCGCCGTCAGCACGACCACGGCCACGACCAGCGCCTGGAGCAGCAGCAACCGCCGGGCCAGGCTGGCGTCCCCCCGGCGGCGGCGCGTGCGCAGGGCGGCTACCGTCACGCCCGCGAGTGTGCCGCCTGCGGGGACGGGCGCCGCCGATCCGGTGCACGCAATGAACGAATGCGTGACCGCGGTCACCGGGAGCCGGAACGTGATGTGCGCCGCCCTCCCGGACGGCCCCCCAGCCCCCAGATCACCAGGAGCAGTCATGGCCTCAGGCACAGTCGCCGAACAGCCGCCGCCCGCCAAGCGGCGAGACCGCACCCACTGGCTCTACATCGCCGTCGTCGCGGCGGTGCTCGCGGGCATCGCGGTGGGCTTCGCCTTCCCCGAGTTCGCCGTCTCGCTCAAGTGGCTCGGCACCGCGTTCGTCGCGCTGATCCGGATGCTGATCGCGCCGGTCATCTTCTGCACCATCGTGCTGGGCATCGGCGCCATCCGGCAGGCGGCCAAGGTCGGCCGGATCGGCGGACTGGCGCTGGGTTACTTCATCGTCATGACGACGGTGGCGCTGGCCATCGGGCTGGTGGTCGGCAACATCGTGCACCCCGGCGGCGGGCTGGAGCTGTCCGAGGAGCTCCGCGGGCAGGGCACCGCCCTGGCCGGGGAGGCAGAGGAGTCCGGCGGGACGGTCGACTTCCTGCTCGGCCTGGTGCCCACCACCCTGTTCTCCGCCCTCACCGAGGGCTCGGTGCTGCAGGCGCTGCTCGTCGCGCTCCTGGTCGGGTTCGCCATCCAGGCCATGGGCCGAGCCGGCGAGCCGTTGCTGCGCGGCGTCGGCCACCTGCAGCGGCTGGTCTTCCGGATCCTCTCGATGATCATGTGGCTTGCCCCGATCGGCGCCTTCGGGGCCATCGCCGCCGTGGTCGGGGAGACCGGCCTGGACGCGCTGAAGAGCCTCGCGGTGATCATGCTGGCCTTCTACGTCACCTGCGCGATCTTCGTCGTCGGCTTCCTCGGCGCCATCCTGCGGGCGGTCGCCCACGTGAGCGTGTTCAAGCTGTTCAGGTACCTGGGCCGGGAGTTCCTGCTGATCGTCTCCACCTCGTCGTCGGAGACCGCGCTGCCCCGGCTGATCGCCAAGATGGAGCACGCCGGGGTCAGCCAGTCCGTGGCCGGGATCGTCGTCCCGACCGGCTACTCCTTCAACCTCGACGGCACCGCGATCTACCTGACCATGGCCTCGCTGTTCATCGCCGAGGCCCTGGGCGACCCGCTGACCATCGGGGAGCAGCTCTCCCTGCTCGCCTTCATGATCATCGCCTCCAAGGGTGCGGCCGGGGTCACCGGCGCCGGCCTGGCCACCCTGGCCGGCGGCCTGTCCGCGCACCGCCCCGACCTGCTCGACGGCGTCGGGCTGATCGTGGGCATCGACCGGTTCATGTCCGAGGCGCGCGCGGTGACCAACTTCAGCGGCAACGCCATCGCGACGCTGCTGGTGGCCACCTGGACCAAGGAGCTGGACCGCGAGCAGCTCGACGCCGTCCTCGCCGGTGACCGTCCCTTCGACGAGGCCACCATGCTCGACGACGACGGCCACGGCGGCGGCTCCAGCGACGACAACCTGCCGGCCACGGACGCCGGCCCCGGCCAGCTGGACGCCGACGCCGGTCTGCGGGAGGCGGCCGAGCGCTCGCTGCGCTGACCCGCACGACACCCGCGGGGGCGCCCGGTCCTGTCCAGGACCGGGCGCCCTCGCCGTTCCCGGGGTCAGTGGTGGGCGGCCTGCCAGTGGCCGTGGACGGCGTCGTGATCGGACCTGTGGTCCCGCTCGGCGGCCGCCCGCTCCGCAGCCGCGTCCTCGCGCCGGGTGCGGCGGAGGTCGACGACGGCGAGCACGAGGGCCGCGGCGATCCCGACGAGGGCGACGCCCAGCCCGGCCGCCGCCGCGGCCGGGTAGTCCTGCCCGGTGGCACCGAGGACGACGTAGAACAGGCCGGGCAGCGCCGCCGTCCCGATGGTGGCCCCGAAGCGCTGTGCGGTCTGCAGCCCGCCGCCGGCCGCGCCGGCCATCCGGACCGGGATGTCGCGCAGCGTCATCGTGATGTTCGGCGAGATGACGAAGCCGCCGCCGAGCCCGCCGACCAGCAGCGCCGGCGCCACCGCCCACGGGACGGCGTCGACCGGCGCGAGCAGCACGACGGCGACCGTCGCGCCCAGGCCCGCCAGCACGACGACCAGGCCGAGCACCGTCAGCAGCCGCCCGACGCGCTCGACCAGTCGCCCGGCCACCACCGCGGCCACCGCCGAGCCCAGGGCGAACGGGGTCACGGCCAGCCCCGACTGCAGCGGGGTGAGCCCCAGGCCGGTCTGGAAGAACAGCGCGAACACCAGCCAGATGCCGCTGAACCCGACGAAGTAGACGGTGCCCAGCGCCGCACCCAGGCCGTAGCCGCGGGTCTCCGTCACCAGCCGCGGGTCGAACACCGGCTCGCCGCCGCGGCGCACCTGCCGCTGCTCCCAGGCGACGAAGCAGACCATCACCAGCACGCCGAGCGGGAACAGCCACCACAGCCGGGCCAGCCCGCCGGACTCGGCCTGCACGAGCGGCAGCAGCAGGGCCAGCGACCCGGCACCGAGCAGCAGCACGCCGCCGACGTCGACGTGCCCGCGCCGGCCGGACCCGCTGCGCGGCAGCAGCCGCCAGGCGAGGACGAAGGCGACGACGCCGATCGGCACGTTGACGTAGAAGATCCACCGCCAGTCGGCCACCTGCAGCAGCAGGCCGCCGACGACCGGGCCGACCGCGGTCGAGACGCCGACGACGGCACCGAACAGGCCGAAGGCCCGCCCACGCTCACCGCCGCGGAACAGCTGCTGGATCAGCCCGGAGTTCTGCGGGGCCAGGACACCGGCGGCCAGCCCCTGGGCCAGCCGGGCGGCGATGAGCAGCCCAACGGTCGGCGCGGCCCCGGCTGCCGCGCTGCACACCACGAAGCCGGCCAGGCCGACCAGGAACATCCGGCGCCGGCCGAGGGCGTCGCCGAGCCGGCCGGCGGGGACCAGCATCAGCGCGAAGGTGAGCGCGTAGCCGGAGACCACCCACTGGACCGCTGCCGCGGACGCCCCGAGGTCGCGCTGCAGCGTCGGCAGCGCCACCGACACGATGCTGACGTCGAGCAGGCTCATGAAGCCGGCGACGAGGGTGACCGACAGTGCCCGCCAGCGCCGCGGGTCCGGCTCGTACTCCTCCTCCCGTGCAGGCCGGTCGACGTCGGGCCGGGCCGTCACGGGCGCCTCCGAGGGGGTCTGCGAGGAGGCGCCCGGGTGCGCGCCGCCGTCCCCTCGATCCTCCGCCGTGCCGGGCGGGGGCGCAGGACGACAGGCGGGGCCTCCGGCCCTGGCCGCGCCGTTCCGCGCGCCCCTAGCGTGGCGGCTCCCGACGACTGCGGAGGTGCAGCGTGACCACGTCCCTCGACGAGACCCGGGTGGCCGCCTTCGGCGAGCAGCTCGTGGGCGCCTACACCGGCGGCATGGTGACGCTGATGATCGACCTGGCCTCACGCACCGGGCTGCTCGACGCCCTCGCCACCGGTCCGGGCACCAGCGAGGAGCTGGCCGCGCGGGCCGGGTTGACCGAGCGCTACGTCCGCGAGTGCCTCGGGTCGCTGGTCACGGCCGGGGTCGTCGCATACGACCCGGCCGACCGGCAGTACACCCTCCCGGCCGAGCACGCCGTGCTGCTGACCGGCCCGGGGTCGATGAACATGGCCCCGCTCAGCCGGTTCATCGCCCTGCTGGGCAACCACGTCCCCGGCGTCGCCGAGGCGTTCCGGACCGGCGGCGGGGTGCCGTACGAGGCGTACCGGCCGGGCTTCACCGAGGTCATGGACGGCCTCTCGCGCGGGCTGATGGACGGTCAGCTGCTCGACGGCATCCTGCCGCTCACCGGCGAGCTGCCCGCCCGGCTGACCGACGGCGTCCGGGTCGCCGAGGTCGGCTGCGGCACCGGCCACGCGCTGAACCTGATGGCCCGGGCGTACCCGCGGTCGTCGTTCACCGGGTACGACCTGGCCGGTGACGCGATCACCCAGGCCCGCGCCGAGGCTGACGACTGGGGGCTGACCAACGTCTCCTTCGAGGCGCTCGACGTCGCCCGGATGCCCACCGACCCGCCGGCCACCGCGGTCTTCGCCTTCGACGCCATCCACGACCAGGCCGACCCGGCCGGTGTCCTCTCGCGGGTGCGCGCGGCGCTGGAGCCGGGCGGGTGGTTCGTGATGATGGACATCAAGGCCGCCTCCGCGCTGGAGGACAACGTGGGCAACCCGATGGCGCCCTGGCTGTACGGCATCAGCACGCTGCACTGCATGACGGTCTCCCTGGCGCAGGGCGGCGCCGGGCTGGGCACGGTGTGGGGCGAGCAGCTGGCCCGGCGGATGCTGGCCGAGGCCGGCTTCGTCGACGTGGCCGTGCACGACGTGCCCGACGACCCGTTCGACTCCGTGTACGTGGCCCGCACGCCGGCCCACCTAAGTTGAGAAGGGGCCCCCCTGCCCCCCACCGCTCGCAAGCTCGCGGTGGGGCCCTGCAAGGGGGCCGCCCCGCCTAGGCCGGGCCGGGCGCGGGCTCGGTGAGCGGGAGGC
>DASQNB010000081.1:0-2374 GCA_035645175.1 Geodermatophilus sp. | reverse complement strand
CTCGGTGCGGAAGCCGCCGTCGCCGGTGGCCCGGATCAGCTCGGACAGCTCGCCGACGAACCGCGGCTTGCCGTAGGAGGCCATCGCCATGACCTTGAACTCGTCGGAGCTGCGCAGGAAGCCCAGGTGGTCGGTGAGCTCCTCGTACATCAGGCCCAGCGAGTGGGGGAGCGTCTGGCCGGCGAGGACCTCCAGGTGGCCGTCGACGTAGCGGCCGGCGAGGTGACTGTGCGCCTCGCCGCGGCCGTCGAGCACCAGGACGGCGTTGTCCCGCTGCGGCGCGGCCAGGCCCGCGGACGCCGCGTGCGCGACGTGGTGCTTGACGAACCGGACCTTCGCCGGGTCCAGCCCGGGCAGCGCGTGGGCGAGGAAGCTCGGGGCCGTCTCGGCGTACTTCTTGCGCATGACGTCACCGTCGTCGAACAGCCCGGAGTCTTCCGGCGTCCCCATCAGGGCGGGGTCGAAGGAGTAGGCGACGGCGTCGAGCTCCTCGGGGCGGATGCCGGCCTCGGCCAGGCACCACGCCGCCGACAGCTCGGGCAGCTCCCAGGCGCTCCACGGCAGGGGGCGCTTGCCGTGCTTGCGCCGGCTGAACCGCTCCTCCTCGGCCGCGGCCACGACCCGGCCGTCGATGACCAGGGCCGCCGAGGGGTCGTGGTAGATGGCGTTGATGCCGAGGACCTTCACCCGTGTACTCCTCTCGCCGGGCACGTCGGTCGCCCGGTTCCTGTGGTGATCATCGAGCCGCCGCCCGCTCTTCGCAGGACGAACCGGTCCGGTCTGTGGCGCGGCAGCGTCAGTCGCGGCGCTCGAGCAGGTCGTGCTCCAGGACGGCGGCCAGTGCCAGCGTCTTGTAGCCGACCTCCTCGAAGAGCACGACGAGCCGGTCGTCCTCCACCCGCATGACCAGGCCGGGGCCCCACTCGGCGTGCTGCACCGGCGTCTGGGCGGGGAAGGGCGAGTCGGCGTCGAACTGCTGCTGCGACAGGCCGACGTCGCAGTTGTCGCAGTTGCCGCACGGCCGCTCCAGCTGCTCGCCGAAGTAGCCGAGCAGGAACTGCCGCCGGCACTTCGTCGTCTCGGCGTAGCCGCGCATCATCTCCACGCGGCTCTGGTCGACCCGCTCGCGGTGCTCGGCCATCTCCCGGGCGGCGGCCGCAGCCTCGCTCGGGCTCGGCGCCCCCTCGGCGGGGTGGGCGGCGCCCTCCTCGTCGAGGACGACGGCGGCCACCTGCTCGAGCAGGTTGAGGTCGCGGGCCAGCGGGCTGGCGGCGCGGCCGGTCTCCTCGCGCAGCTGCGTGACGGCTACGCCCTCCTCGATGCCGGCTGCCTCGGCCGCGCCGACCAGCCCGGCGACCTGCTGCAGCTCCTCCTCGGCGGGGACGCCGGCGGCGAAGAAGCGGCGCAGCCCGAGGTCCTCCTGGCGGTAGACCAGCACGGCCATCGCGGGCTGCCCGTCGCGGCCGGCGCGGCCGATCTCCTGGTAGTAGCTGTCGACGGAGTCGGCCGGCTCGGCGTGGACGACGAAGCGGGTGTCGGGCTTGTCGATGCCCATGCCGAAGGCGGTCGTGGCCACGACGACGTCCAGCTCGTCGGCCATGAAGGCGCGCTGGGTGTCCTCGCGGACGGCCTTCCTCAGCCCCGCGTGGTACGGGCGCGCCCGCAGCCCGCGGTCGGCCAGCTCGGCGGCGATCTGCTCGGTGCCCTTGCGGGTGGCGCTGTAGACGATGCCCGGCACCTGCCCGTCACCGACCAGCGCGGTGACCCGCTCGTGGACCGCCTTCTCCTTGGCGTGGGCGTCGGCGTGCGGCTCGACCTCCAGCCGGATCTCCGGCCGGTCGAACCCGGCGACGACGACGCGGGCGTCGCGCATGCCCAGGCGCTCGACGATCTCCGCGCGCACCGGTGGTGCGGCGGTGGCGGTCAGCGCGAGCACCGTCGGGTGGCCCAGCTGCTCGATGACGGCGCCCAGCCGCAGGTAGTCGGGGCGGAAGTCGTGTCCCCAGGCGGAGACGCAGTGCGCCTCGTCCACCACGAACAGGACGGGGTGGGCCTCGGCGATCGCCTCGACGACCTCGGGCTTGGTCAGCTGCTCGGGGGCGAGGAACAGGTGGCGGACCGTTCCGTCCGCGAGCCCCTCAAGGGCGGCGCGCTGGTCCCCGGCCGACAGGGCGGAGTTGAGCTGGGCGGCCTCCCCCTCGAGTCCGTCGAGGTCGTCGAGGCGGTCGACCTGGTCGCGCTGCAGTGCGATAAGCGGGGAGACGACGAGCACCGGCCCGCCGCACACCTGTCCGGCGACCTGGTAGACGGCGGACTTGCCGGCGCCCGAGGGCAGCACCGCGAGGGTGTCGCGCCCGGAGACGACCGACTGCGT
>DASQNB010000080.1:0-2582 GCA_035645175.1 Geodermatophilus sp. | reverse complement strand
GTCCGGGGAGATGCCCAGGTCGGTGTACCAGCGGGTGCGCTCGTCGATCCAGTACTGGTGCCACTGCTCGTCGGTGCCGGGCTCGACGAAGAACTCCATCTCCATCTGCTCGAACTCGCGGGTCCGGAAGATGAAGTTGCCCGGGGTGATCTCGTTGCGGAAGGACTTGCCGATCTGGCCGATGCCGAACGGCGGCTTCTTGCGCGCCGCGCCCATCACGTTGGCGAAGTTCACGAAGATGCCCTGCGCGGTCTCCGGGCGCAGGTAGTGCAGGCCGGAGTCGTCCTCCACCGGGCCGAGGTACGTCTTCAGCATCATGTTGAAGTCGCGCGGCTCGGTCCACGCGCCCTTCGTGCCGCAGTTCGGGCAGGTGATGTCGGCCAGGCCGTTCGCAGGCAGACGGCCCTTCCTGGCCTCGTAGTCCTCTTCGAGGTGGTCGGCCCGGAAGCGCTTGTGGCAGTTCTGGCACTCGGTGAGCGGGTCGGTGAAGACGCCGACGTGGCCCGAGGCCACCCACACCTGGCGCGGCAGGATCACCGAGGAGTCCAGGCCGACGATGTCGTCACGGCCCTGGACCACGGTGCGCCACCACTGGCGCTTGATGTTGTCCTTGAGCTCGGTGCCCAGGGGCCCGTAGTCCCAGGCGGAGCGGGTGCCGCCGTAGATCTCGCCCGACGGGAAGACGAACCCCCGTCGCTTGCAGAGGTTCACCACCTTGTCCAGGCGTGCGGGGTCGTGCTTGGCGGTGCTGTCGCTCACGGCGCGGGGCTCCATCCGGCTGGCGGTCGGCGGGGTTGACCCGTCCACGGTAGTTGCCCCGTCAGCCGGGCTCGCCGCGCACCGGTGCTCAGGTCAGCAGGAACGCCGCCACCACCGCGGCGACCGCCAGCAGCAGGAGCACGAACAGCAGCAGCCTCCGGACGGGGTGGCGGCGTGGGACGACGCGCGGGTACTGCAGCGGGCCCGGTCCCGGGCCGGCGAGCCAGGTCACCGTGGCCGCGTCCTCCGGCCGGCCGGTGCCGCCCGGCAGGTCGATGGTGGGCTGGTCCGCGGTCAGGACGGCCGGCTCGGGCTCGGGTGCCGACGTCGCCGGAGCCGGCGTCGCGGGAGCCGGAGCGGCTGCAGCGGTGGGCACCGCCTGCGCTGGAGTCGGCCGGGCGCCGGCGACCGGCGGCAGTGCCGGCATCAGCGTCGTCGGCGGCCCGGCCACGGCGGCCGGCTCGGTCGGGGACGACGGCGCCTCGGCCGGAGCGGGGGCCTCGGCCGGGGAGGACGGCGTCGCCACGAAGTTGCCGACCATCCGGGTCGGCGGCGCAGGCGGGACGCGCACCGGGCGGGTCAGCTCGTCGGCTGCGGCGGCCGGGTCGGGTCGGCGTGGCTCGGCGGTGGACTGCTGGCTCACGGTGGCTCCCCGTGTCGTCCGGGCGGCGCCGCTCAGGTGCGGCACGGGAGTTGGAGGTCGGACGGGTACAGCAATAGCCAGCCGGACGTCGGGCCACACGTCGCCGGCCACGTGAGCGACGTCTCCGCGCGAGGGCACCGGGTCAGGCGGTGGCGTGGACCCCGGGCTCGTCGAGGGCGTGCACCCCCGCTTCGCACGCACAGCTGCCACAGCTGCCGGCAACCGATTCCGGACGAGCTGCTCATGAGGCGACGTACCACCTGCCTAGCCGGTGAGGTGGCCGGTCACCAGGAGGTGCAGGCCGACGGGGTCGACCCCTTCGCTGAAGCTCGCCGGCCGCCACAGCATGACCAGCAGGACCATCCCGAGGACGATCAACCCGATCACGACAGCGGCGATCCACGGCCAGGTGCGCCACCGGCGCCGGGGCCTCGGGCGCTGCCCGACGGTGACGTGGACGGGCGCGGGAGGGACGGACTCCAGCGTGTTGTGCGGACTACCCGGCGGCGGACCGTCGAGCGTCACGGTGGGCTCGTCCTGGCGGACGGGGGGCGTCACGAGCTCGCCCGCCGCGAGCTGGGCCCGCACCGCGCGGCCGGGAACCGGCGGGGGTCCGACCTGCACGGTGGGGTCCGCGGACGTCGCGTCGTCCCGCCTCGGTTCGCCCATCGCGTGTCCTCCGTGATCGTCGGCCGCGGCTCAGCAGTACCGGACTCAGCACAGGATGCCCACGGAGCGCCCGCTCACGCCTCGTGCGCCTCCTCCGGGAGGTACACGCCCGGCTCGTCGAGGGCGTGCACCCACACCGGAGCACCAGCGATCTTGACCTCGGCGGCCGACAGCGCCCGGCGGTAGGCGCCGACGCCGTCCCACCGGGTGACCAGCGCCCACAGCGCGGGGTCGTCGGTGCAGCGGCCGACCTCGCCGTCCCGGTAGCCAGGGCGTGCGGCGAGAGTGGCCAGCAGCGCGTCGACGTCGGCGGCGAACGCAGCCGCGTCGGAGTCGGGCACCCGCAGGCGGGTCACGGCGAACACCGCTAGGCGCTGCCGAAGCGGCGCTGGCGGGACGCGTACTCCTCGCACGCGGCCCACAGGTGCCGGCGGTCGAAGTCCGGCCACAGCGTGTCGAGGAAGACGAACTCGGCGTAGGCCGACTGCCACAGCAGGAAGTTGCTGGTGCG
>DASQNB010000079.1:0-2725 GCA_035645175.1 Geodermatophilus sp. | reverse complement strand
ACCTGGCCGGGACCCGCCAGATCAGCCTGCTCGAACCCGGGGACCCGGACCGCATCGGTCCCTACGGCCTGCTGTGCCGGCTGCCGCGCGGCGGGCAGGGCGCCGACGTGTTCGTCGGCTCCGCCGGTGAGGACGATGCGCTGGTCGTCATCAAGCAGTTGCCCGAGGCCGCCCCGGACCTGGCCCGCAAGCGGCTGGCCCGGGAGGTGGAGAACGCCGCCCGGGTGAAGAGCTCGCGGGTGGCCAGCATCGTCGACCAGGACCTCACCGCGGACGCGCCGTACTACGTGCAGGAGTACGTGTCGGGGACGCCGCTGGACGAGTTCATGGCCACCCGCGCGGGCGGGCTCAACGCCGAGGAGCTGCGCCGGATCGCCATCGGGCTGCTGCGGGCCCTGCGCGACGTGCACGCCGCGGGCGTCGTCCACCGCGACGTGAAGCCGGGCAACATCATCATCTCCGGCTCCGAGGTGTGGCTGGTCGACTTCGGGATCAGCCGCTACATCGGTCCCGAGCTGCCGTCGGGCACCGCGACCACCGGCATGGCGGTGCTGGGCACCAAGCTGTTCGCCAGCCCCGAGCAGCTGGCCGGCGCGGCGCTGACCGAGGCCAGCGACGTCTACAGCTGGGGCATGGTGATCGCCTTCGCGGCCGGCGCGGTGCACCCGGTCGACCCCGACGACACGATGCCAGACTCCGACTACTACCTGGCGCTGCGGGCCGGCCGGCTCGACCTCACCCGGGTGCCGGCCAACCTGCTCGACAGCGTGGAGCAGGCGCTGCGCTTCAACCCCGAGCGCCGACCGTCGGTGGCCACGCTGGCCCGCCAGGTGGAGCAGCGCACCCGCTGGCTCGGCGAGACCTCGCAGATCCCCGACCCGCGGACGACGATGCGCGACCTGCAGTCCCTCGGCGCGGTGACCGAGGCGGCGCGCTTCGAGCTGGCCCGGCTGGAGCGCGCGGTCGCCGACACCTGGACCGGCTTCGCCGTGGCCGCCGGGGTGATGGTGCTGCTCGGCATCGTCGCCGGGCTGCTGCTCGCCGTCCTCTACCACGCCGTCTTCTGAGCCCACGCCGTCTTCTGAACAGCCGTCTTCTGACCCCGACCCCCGAGGAGGAGCACCGTGTCCGGGATGTACGAGCGCGCGCTGGCCCAGCAGCGGCTCGACGCGCGCCGCCAGCGGTTCCGGGAGCGCCAGCGGGTCCTGCTGGCGCTCCTGTGCGCGAGCACCGTCGTCTTCTTCGCGCTGTTCGTCCGCTGACGATGCGCCGCCGTGTCTGCCCCCGCTGCCTGGAGCCCCTGACCGCGCCCGTGTGGCGGGACGCCACCGGCGCGCCCACCCGCCCGCCGGTCGAGCGCCGCACCCGCTGGCAGCGGCTGATCGACCCGCTGCGCACCGACCCGCTGCCGGCGCCCACCGCCCGGGACGCCGCCGGCGCGGCCGCCGCCAACGTGGTGCCGACCTGCCCGCGCGGGCACCGGCTGCCGCCGGAGTACCTCGACCGGCCGACGGTCGTCGTCGGCCTGGTCGGGCTGACCGGCGCGTCGAAGAGCACCTACCTGACGGTGCTCATCGACCTGCTGCACGAGGGGGCGCTGGCGCCGCTCGGCATCTCCGTGGAGATGGACGAGGAGAGCGCCGCCCGCTTCGACGACCACCGCTACCGGCTGCTGGTGCAGCACCAGCAGCTGCCGCTGACCCTGCCGCTGCTGGGCGAGGGCAGCTCCCCCGACCCGTTCATGCTCGTGCTGCGCGGCACCGGCCGGAACGGCGCCGAGCGCACGGTCAACCTGGTGTTCTTCGACGCCTCGGGCGAGCAGCTCTACCGCAGCGAGGACATGGGCCTGTACGGCAAGTTCCTCTACGCCGCGGACTCGCTGCTCCTCGTCCTCTCCCCCGGCGTCTTCCCGCGGCTGCGCTCGCTGGCCGACCCCGGCGAGGACTCGATGGGCCTGGCCCGGCACACCCAGATGGTGGTCAACCTGGCCAACGTGCTGCGCGCCGCCCGCAACCTGCCGCCCGACGCGCACCTGGACGACGTCGCGACGGCCGTCGTCCTGAGCAAGGCCGACAAGCTGCGCGGCGTGCCGGACTTCCCGGCCGAGACGCTGCGCGACCCGGACCTGCGCGCGATGCCGCTGGCGCACTGGTTCGCCGACGTGCGGACCACCAGCTCCCGGCTGGTCGACTTCCTCGAGGTCAGCGGCGGGTCGAACCTGCTGACGGCGGTGCTGCACCGGCTGCCCCGGCCCACCGTGCACGCGGTCTCGGCCACCGGTGCCGACGCCCGGGACGGCGGCTATCCGCGGATCGTGCCGGTCGGCGTGCTCGACCCGCTGCTGGTGCTGCTGGCCCGCGCCGGCTTCCTGTCCGAGGAGGGCCTCGACGCCGAGTCCCGGGACGCCGAGGAGTACGGCGCCGGCCTGCGCGGGGAGTGGTCGCGGTGAGCGGCCGGGCCTGCCCGCAGGCGCTCTACACCTCGGCCAGCCGCACGCTGGAGGGGCCGGGTCTCGGCGTCTACGCGCACTCGGCGGACTGGCCGGCCGAGGTCGGCCAGACCCGCAAGGCACTCGGCGCGCTGGTCGGCTTCCGGCCCGCGGACGGCGAGGCCTACGGAGTGCTCTCCCGCGGCACGGGCCGGGTGCTCTACCGCGCGGTCGCCGCCCGGGCCGACGGCTTCGGCCGCCCCGGCAACTACCTGGTGCACCTGCTGTGGGATGCCA
>DASQNB010000078.1:0-3057 GCA_035645175.1 Geodermatophilus sp. | reverse complement strand
CGCGCCGGTCGCCTGGTCGGCGGCGCTGCCACTGGCCATGGGCCTGTTCGTCGGCGGGCGGCTCGGCCCGCGGGTGGTGCGCCGCGCACCGCAGACCGCGCTGCGCCGGCTCATCGCCCTCGCCGGGCTCGGCCTGGCGGTGCACCTGGCCGTGCAGGCCTACGGCTGAGGAAGGCCCCCTGCCCCCACCGGCCCCGTCCAGGGCACCGCCCCGAGCTTGCGAGGGGTGGGGAGGACGGGGTCCTTCCACCTGCAGGGGGCCGGCGCCGCTCAGGCGACGTAGGCGGCGAGGAAGAGCACGAACGCGCTGGCCAGCAGCAGCAGCCGGGCCGGGGTGAGGCCGTTGATGAGGTTGGCCGTCGCCTCGACCCAGGCGGGCCGGATGCCGGCCTCCCGCGCCCCCCGGCGCACCAGCCGCACCTCGTCGGCCAGCAGCGCGCCGGCAGCGCCGAGCATGCCGAGCCCGACGGTGAGGAACACCAGTGCCAGGCGCTCGCGGAATGCCTCGGCCACCCCGGCGAGCAGCAGCGCGACGAGCAGGCCGGTGAGCAGGCCGGCCACCGCACCGGCGACGGGCGCCCACGGGCCCATCCGGGTCAGCGGGAACGCACTGCGGGCGCTGAGCCGTGGGCGGCGAGCCACCGGGCCGGTCGGGTGGGAGCCCTCCGGCGTCGGGCCGGCACCGGGGGTTGGGGGCTCGGCCGGCTGTGGCGGCGCGGGTGGGGTCCCGACCGGGATCGGCCCGGTCGCCATCGGCCCGGGTGGGACCTGACCGGGCGGTACCGGCCCGGACGGCGCAGGCCCGGACGGCGCAGGCCCGGACGGCGCAGGCTCGGACGGCGCAGGCCCGGACGGCGCGGCGCCGGACGGTACCGGCCCGGAGGGCGCGGGCCCGGACGGCACGGCACCGGACGGCGTGGCACCGGACGGGGTCGCACCGGCGGGCGGGGCCGCGGGCAGCTCGGTGGTCACAGGGGTCGGGGTGCGGGGTGCCTCGGACATCGCATCCACGCTAGGCCGCGGGACCGACGGCGGCGGGTGCCCCACGCCGACGGGGTGAGGCGGTAGCAGAGGTTCCACCGTCGTCCCCTCGCTGACCGCGAAGCCGCCGGTGCCCACGACCTCGCCCGGTCGCAGTGGTTCTCGTGGCCGGCGGTGTGGGGCCGGAGGCCTCCCACCGCTGGGCACGGCAGCGGCTCAGCGCGACTGGAGCAGGGTCGTGATCGCGGTGCGGCCCGGAAGGGCCGCGATGTCACGGCGCCCAGCTGCCGGGGTCGCTCAACAGCGCGAAGTGCTCGTCGAGGTCGGCTGGGACCACGGCGTCCAGCTCCAGCCGCGCGGTGCTGACGTGCCTCAGGTCCACGCGTCGTCCCGTCGTCCCGCCGACACCACCCGGATCACCGGCGCGCCCTCCTCGTCGGAGGCCTCGAGGTCGACCTCGGCGTCGAAGCCCCAGTCGTGGTGGCCCGCCGGGTCGTCGAGGATCTGCCGCACCCGCCAGACGCCGGGCTCGCTCCTGTCCCAGATGAGCAGCGCGGGGCCGCGGGCGTCGGCACCGGTGGAGAGCTCCGCGTGCTCGGCGAAGTAGGCCTGCACGACCTCGCCCCACCGGTCGGCGTCCCAGCCGGAGCCGCGGTCGAGCTCACCGAGGTCGTACCAGCGGCGGCGGGCGATGAGCTCCACCCGGCGGAACAGCTGGTTGCGGACCATCGCGGTGAACGCCCGCTCGTTGCCGGTCAGCGGCCGCGGGCGCACCGGGACGGCGACCGGGGCGTCCAGCGGCTGGTCCGGGCTGGTCAGTTGCTCCCACTCGTCGAGCAGCGAGGAGTCGACCTGGCGGACCAGCTCGCCCAGCCACTCGACGAGGTCGGTGACCTCCTCGGTGCGGGCGGCGGCGGGGACGCCGGAGCGCAGCGCCTTGTAGGCGTCGGACAGGTAGCGCAGCACCGCGCCCTCGGCGCGGGTCAGCCCGTAGGTGTGGACCAGCTCGCGGAAGGTGTAGGCGTTCTCCCACACGTCCCGGACGACGGACTTCGGCGACAGGTGCGCATCGCGCGCCCACGGGTTGGAGCGGGTGTAGACCTCCAGCGCGTGCTCGAGCAGCTCCTCCAGGGGCTTCGGGTGGCTGATCTCCTCGAGCAGCTCCATGCGCTCCTCGTACTCGATGCCCTCGGCCTTCATCTGCGCCACGGCCTCGCCCTTGGCCTTGTTCAGCTGGGCGGCGAGGATCTGCCGCGGGTCGTCGAGGGTGGCCTCGATGACGCTCACGACGTCGAGGGCGTAGGTGTCGGAGTCCGGGTCGAGCAGGTCGATCGCGGCGAGGGCGAAGGTGGACAGCGGCTGGTTGAGCGCGAAGTCCGGCGGCAGGTCGAGGGTCAGGTCGTAGCGCCGGCCGTCCGGCTCGGGGGTGTCCAACCGCTCCAGGACGCCGGCCTGCAGCAGCGAGCGGGCGATGCCGATCGCCTCGCGGATGTGCCGCAGCTGCCGCTTGCGCGGCTCGTGGTTCTCCGTCAGCAGCCGGCGCATCGCCGTGAACGGGTCGCCGGGGCGGTCGACGACGTCGAGCACCATCGCCGTCGACACCCGGAAGTTGCTGGTCAGCGGTTCGGGGTCGGCCTCGACCAGCCGCCGCATGGTGCCCTCCGACCACGGCACCATGCCCTCGGGCACCTTCTTGCGGACCAGCTTGCGGCGCTTCTTCGGGTCGTCGGCGACCTTGGCGAACTGGCGGAGGTTCTCCACCTCGTGCTCGGGCGCCTGGACGACGACGGTGCCCGCGGTGTCGTAGCCGGCCCGCCCGGCCCGCCCGGCGATCTGGTGGAACTCGCGGGCGTTGAGCAGCCGGGTGCGGGTGCCGTCGTACTTGGACAGCGCGGAGAACACCACGGTGCGGATCGGCACGTTGATGCCGACGCCGAGGGTGTCGGTGCCGCAGATGACCTTGAGCAGGCCGGCCTGGGCCAGCTGCTCCACCAGCCGCCGGTACTTGGGCAGCATCCCGGCGTGGTGGACGCCGATGCCGTGGCGGACCAGCCGCGACAGCGTCGTCCCGAAGGA
>DASQNB010000077.1:0-2724 GCA_035645175.1 Geodermatophilus sp. | reverse complement strand
GTGGGCAGGACGTCGTCCGCCGGCACGAGGCGGTTGACCAGCCCCCACCGCTCGGCGACCTCGCTGGTCACGTACTCGCCGGTGTAGAGCAGCTCCAGGGCGATGCCCATCGGGATGCGCTTGGGCAGGACGACGGAGCCGAAGTTGGCGCCCATGCCGATCTTCGCCTCGGGCAGCCCCATGCGGACGCCGGGCGCGACCACCCGCAGGTCACACGCCAGCGCCAGCTCGAAGCCGCCGGCGACCGCGGCACCGGCGATCGCCGCGACCACGGGCACCGGGACCTCGGTCACCACCTCGAAGAGTGCGCGGGTGGGCCGGTCCATCGGCGGGCGGAACCGCTCGCCGCGACGGTCCTGCTCGCGGATCTCGTCGAGGTCGAAACCGGCGCAGAAGGCCGGGCCGTTCGCGGCGAGGACGACCGCGCGCACCTCGCCGTCCTCCCCGCAGCGCAGCAGCTCCTCGACCAGGTCGGCCTGCAGCGGACCGGACAGCGCGTTGCGGCGCTCGGGCCGGTCCAGGGTGAGCACGCGGACGTGCCCCCGCTCCTCGACGACCAGTCCGGACCCGTGGCGCCGCGCTGCACTCATGGGAGCAACCTGCGGCACCCGTGCCCGCCGGCGCAAACCGGCCGAGCGGCGGCGTGTGCACGCACCGCGCGCCCCTGGCTGCCGACACGACCGCCGGTGCACACCCGGTGCTCGACCTCTTGTCGTCGGCCGCCCGCGGGCGCAGGCCGGAAGCCGACGGGGTGCTGAGCACCCCGTTCCGACAGCGCGTCCGTCCACCTGGCGGAGGGATGCGATGAGCCGACACGAGGCAGGCCTGGCGCACTGGTTCGGCGTCGTCGGCGACCTGCTGCGCCACCCGCTCACCGAGCTGCCCTACCCGGCCATCACCGCGGAGCTGGCTCCGACCTTCGACGCCGACGCCGGGGCGCTGCACTGCGTGGACGGCACCGGCGTGGCGCTGGTCCACGTGCGTCCCGCCGAGCACGACGTCGACGGCTACACCGGCCTGCGCCCCATCGCGACCACCAACCCGCTGGCGCGCTGGTACGCGGCCACGCGCTCCCTGGCACCGCAGAGCCACGGCCGGGTCCCGTCGGGCATCGCCGACGCGCGCTGCACGGCGGAGTGGGAGGCGTGCAGCCGGCCGTACGGGGTGACCGAGCAACTCTGCATCCCCCTGGACGTGGTGCCCGGCCGGATGCGCTTCCTCGTGGTCGCTCGCGAGCACCGCGACTTCAGCGACGCCCACGTCGACCTCGCGCGCCGGCTGCAGCCGGTGCTCGTCGGTCTCGAACGGCAGGCCGCCGAGCTGCGCCGCTGGCAGCAGTGCACCCTGGAGTGCCCGCAGGCCGTCGACGGCGGGGCGGATCGCGGCCGGGCGGCCGTGGCGGAGGCCCGCCTCACCGGCCGCGAGCTCACCGTCCTCTCCCTGCTCGCCGACGGGTTGACCGCGGCGACGATCGGACGGCGCCTGGTCATCTCCCCGCGCACCGTGCACGAGCACCTGGAGCACGTCTACGCCGAGCTCGGCACCGCGGACCGCCTCACCACCGTCCTGCGCGCCCGGTCCGCGGGCCTCCTGCCCTGATCGACAGCCGGCGCTGCACAGCAGTGCTGCGCTCTGCGGATGGTGACCGGGGTGGCGCGCGGTCCAGGATGCGGACCGTGGACTACGCCACCGCCCGCACGGTCTTCCTGTCCCCTCCGGCCGCCCCGCGCGCCACGCCCCGGCTGCCCGACACACCTGCGCGCCGGCTGCGGGACGCCGCCGAGCCGCTCGCGACGATCAGCTTCTGGTCCCGGTCGGTCAACGAGCGGTTCGCCGCACTGGGGCTGGACTTCCTGACCGGGTACGTGTGGGGGCGCGCGGCACCCATGGGCGAACCGTGCGCCCCGGTCGTGGTCGCCGCGTTCGGCGTCTTCGAGCCGGGCCTCATCGGCTCCCTCTACGAGCAGGCCCGCGGCCTGGCGTCGAGGGAGCAGGTGCTGGCCGCGCGCGAGGAGGGCTCGGTCGAGTCGCTGCACGCGCTGCTGCCCGGCGCCGACGTGGAGGAGGCGGTCGAGCAGCTCCGCCGGGGCACCGACGCGGTGGCGGCCGACCTCGCCGGGCGGCCGCTGTTCGCCGGCCTGGTCTCGCTGCCGTGGCCGGCCGACCCGCTGGGGCAGCTCTGGCACGCGGCGGGCCTGCTGCGCGAGTACCGGGGCGACGTCCACCAGGCCGCCAACGTCGCGGCCGGTCTCACCGGACTGCAGATGAACCTGATGACCGAGCACTGGGTCGGCTGGGAGCCGACCACGTACGCCGCCACCCGCGGGTGGTCGCCGGAGGCGATGGCCGCCGCGGCGGCGGAGCTGGCCGAGCGCGGGCTGGTGGCCGACGGCGGGCTGACCGAGGAGGGCCGCCGGCTGCGCGCCGGCATCGAGGAGCGGACCGAGGCGGCGCTGGCCCCCGTGCTCGACGCGATCGGCCCCGACCTGCCCGAGCTGACCCGCCGGCTGGACGAGTGGTCGGCACTCGTCACGGCCGGCGGCGAGGCCCCGCCGGACCCCTACAAGCGGATCAGCGGCTGAGGAAGGACCCCGTCCCGGCCCCGTCCCGAGGCTCCGGCCCCGTCCCGGGTCCCGCCTCGAGCCTGCGAGGGGTGGGGAGGACGGGGTCCTTCTCCGAGGCATGGGGGAAGGGTGGTCCTCCTTCAGTGCGCCTTGGCCAGCG
>DASQNB010000076.1:0-7597 GCA_035645175.1 Geodermatophilus sp. | reverse complement strand
GCGGGCTCGACGTCCCGGCCGTCCAGCTCGGGGTAGGGGCACTGCTGCTCGACGACGAAGACGTCGACCCGGAGCCGGCACAGCCCGTAGACCTCGGCGCCGGTCAGCTCGGCGAAGCGGGCGGTGCGCATGCGCAGCGGTGCAGCGGTCATGCGGTGAGTTGTAGCCGACCGGCCGGGTCCGCCCCGCCGCGACCCGTGGTACACCTTCGAGTCAGGTGTGCCTAACCTGTCCTCCGGACGCCGCTGCCGTGGCCCGGTGCCGGGGAGGGCGTTCCCGCCGGGCACGAGGCCCGGTGGACGTCGGCGAGGAGGCGCACGTGCTCGGAGGTTCCAGGTCGGGGCGGTCCACCGCCGCGGCACTCTCGGCCCTGACGGCGGCCGGGGTGCTCGCCGGCTGCGGGTCCGGCGACGCGGAGGCCGCCGAGACGCTGACCGTCTACAGCGCCCAGCACGAGAGCCTGGTCCGCACGATGCTCGAGGGCTTCACCGAGGAGACCGGCATCGCGCTGGAGTTCCGCGACGCCAACGACGCGGAGCTGGCCAACCAGATCGTGCAGGAGGGCGAGGCCTCCCCGGCCGACGTCTTCCTCACCGAGAACAGCCCGTCGATCGACGTCCTCGACCGCGAGGGGCTGCTGGCGCCGCTGGAGCAGTCGACCCTCGACCAGGTCGGCGAGCAGTTCCGCCCGTCGTCGGGCAACTGGACCGGCTTCGCCGCCCGCTCCACCGTGCTGGTGCACAACCCCGCCCAGCTGCCCGCGGCCGAGGTGCCGGCGTCGATCATGGACCTCGCGAACCCGGAGTGGGAGGGCCGCATCGGCATCGCCGCGGGCGGGGCGGACTTCCAGGCGATCGTCGCCGGCGTCCTGGCGCTGCGCGGCGAGGAGGCCACCCGCGCCTGGCTCGAGGGGCTCGAGCGCAACGCGAACGTCTACCCGAGCAACAGCGCGGTGATGGTCGCCGCCGACGAGGGCGAGATCGACGCCGGCGTCATGTACCACTACTACTGGTACCGCGACCAGGCCGAGAACGCGCTCAAGGGCGACGACGCCGAGCTGCACTTCTTCCGCAACCAGGACCCGGGTGCCTTCCTCAGCGTCTCCGGCGCCGGCGTCCTGGCCTCCAGCGACCAGCCGGAGGAGGCCCAGCGGCTGGTCGCCTACCTGACCGGCGAGGCGGCGCAGCAGCGGCTGGCCGAGAGCACGGCGCTGGAGTACGCCGTCGCCACCGGCGTCCCCTCCGCCGAGGTGCTCCCGCCGCTGGAGGAGCTGCAGGCGCCCCAGGTCGACCCCGGCGCGCTCGACCAGCAGCGGGTCACCGAGCTGATGCAGGACGTGGGGCTGCTCTGAGCGCTCCCGTGTCGCCGGCCGCCGCGCCCGGGACGACGGCCCGGCCGGCCGCCCCGGGGCGGTCGCGCACGCGCCGCGCGCCGCTGCCCCTGCTGCTCGCCGCGGCGGTCGCGCTGCTCGCGCTGCTGCCGCTGGGCTACGTCGTCGTCGCGCTGGCCGACGTCGGCTGGGCCGGCGTCCGCGAGCTGGTGTTCCGCCCGCGGGTGGCCGAGCTGCTGGGCAACACCGCGCGGCTGGCCGGCGGCACGGTGCTGCTGTGCGCCGTCCTCGGCGTCGGCGCGGCCTGGCTGGTGGAGCGCACGGCCCTGCCGGGACGGCGGGTCTGGCACGTGCTGCTCGTGGCGCCGCTGGCCGTGCCGGCGTTCGTCAACAGCTACGCCTGGATCTCGCTGCTGCCCGGGCTGGACACCTACGGCGGCGCGCTGCTGGTCGTGACGCTGTCCTACTTCCCGTTCGTCTACCTGCCCGTGGTCGCCGCCTTCCGCGGCCTGGACCCGGCGCTGGAGGACACCGCCCGCGGGCTGGGGCTCTCCGGCCCCGCCGTGTTCCGGCGGGTGCAGCTGCCGCAGCTGCGGGTGGCGCTGCTCGGCGGCAGCCTGCTCGTCGCGCTGCACGTGCTCGCGGAGTTCGGCGCGCTGCAGATGCTGCGCTACCCGACCTTCACCACCGCCATCTACGACCAGTACCGCGCCACCTTCAACGGGCCGGGCGCGACCGCGCTGGCCGGCGTCCTGCTGCTGCTGTGCCTGCTGCTGCTGCTGGCCGAGCTGCGGCTGCGCGGCCGGCACGGGTACGCGCGCACCGGCGCCGGGGTGGCCCGCGCCGGGCGGCCGGCGCGGCTGGGTGCCTGGGGAGCAGCGGCCCTGCTCGGGCTGGGCGGGCTGGTCGCGCTCTCCCTGGCCGTGCCGCTGGGCAGCCTGGCGCTGTGGATGGTGCGCGGCTCCTCGACCGCGCTGTCCGTCCCCGCGCTGGTCGAGACCACCGGGACGACGCTCGGGCTGGCCGCGGTCGCTGCGCTCGTCACCACCGCGATGGCGCTGCCCACCGGCCGGCTCGCCGTCCGGGCGCGGGGCCGGGGAGCCACGCTGCTGGAGCGCAGCACCTACCTGGGCAGCTCGGTGCCGGCCATCGTCATCGCCCTGGCGCTGGTCACCGTCTCCCTCGAGCTGACCCCGTGGGTCTACCAGACGGTGCCGGTGCTGCTGGCCGCCTACGCCATCCTGTTCCTGCCGCGGGCGCTCGTCCCCGTCCGGGCCGCCTTCGAGCAGGCCCCGCCGCTCTACGACGACGTCGCCGCCTCGCTCGGCTCCTCGGCGGCCGACCGGCTGCGCCGGGTGACGCTGCCGCTGCTCGCCCCGGGCCTCGGCGCGGGCGCGGCGCTGGTCTTCCTCGCCGTGGTCACCGAGCTGACCGCCACCCTCCTGCTCGCGCCGACCGGCACCACGACGCTGGCCACCGCCTTCTGGTCGGCCAGCAGCGCGCTGGAGTACGGCGCGGCCGCACCGTACGCGGTGGTCATGGTGCTGCTGTCGGCGCCGGCCACCGTGCTGCTCTCCCGCGACGCCCGGCGGGGGCTGACGACGTGACCCCGCCCTCCCCTCCCGCCCGACGAGGACCCCGGCCATGAGCTCCCTGACGGTCACCGACGTGACCAAGTCCTACGGCGCGACGCCGGTCCTGACCGGGGTCGGCCTGCACGTGCCCGAGGGGAGCTTCACCGCGCTGCTCGGGCCGTCGGGGTGCGGGAAGACGACGCTGCTGCGGCTGGTCGCCGGCTTCGACGACCCCGACCGCGGCACCGTCGAGGTGGGCGGCCGCACGGTGGCCGGCCCGGGCACGAGCGTGGCCGCGCGGCGGCGGCACATCGGGTTCGTGCCGCAGGAGGGCGGGCTGTTCCCGCACCTGTCGGTCGCCGGCAACGTCGCCTTCGGCCTGCCGCGGCGGCAGCGCCGGGACGCCGGGCGGGTGGCCGAGCTGCTGCGGCTGGTGGGTCTGGACGCCGCCCTCGCCGAGCGCTCGCCGCACCAGCTCTCCGGCGGGCAGCAGCAGCGGGTCGCGCTGGCCCGCGCGCTGGCGCCGGCGCCGTCCCTGGTGCTGCTCGACGAGCCGTTCTCCTCGCTGGACGCGTCGCTGCGGGAGGAGACCCGGCAGGCGGTCGCCGACGCGCTGGCCGCGGCCGGCGCGACCGCCGTGCTGGTCACCCACGACCAGGCCGAGGCGCTGTCGATGGCCGACCAGGTGGCCGTGCTGCGCGGCGGGCGGCTGGTGCAGCTGGCCGACCCGCGCACCCTCTACCGCAGCCCGCAGGACCTCGACGTGGCCACGTTCGTGGGGGAGTCGGTGGTGCTCGACGCCGACGTCCGGGCCGGCCGCGCGCACTCGGTGCTCGGCGTGCTGGACCTCGAGCGGTCCTGCCCCGACGGGCCGGCGCGGGTGCTGCTGCGCCCGGAGCAGCTGCGGCTGGGGCCGTCGTCCGCGGCCGGCCCGCGCGCCCGCGTGCGCGCCGTCGACTTCTTCGGCCACGACGCGCGGGTGCGCCTCGAGCTGCCCTCCGGGGTGGCGTTCAGCGCGCGGTTGGAGGGCTGGGACCTGCCGGCCGCCGGGGACGACGTGACGGTCGGCGTCCTCGGCGCGGCGCTGCCGTTCCCGGGCGACCCCGTCTCGAGGGGGCGGGTCACGGCCCTGGGTTAGGTGTGCCTAAGCTCACCGGCGTGGATCTCCTCCTCTTCACGGTCGACCCCGGCTGGGGCGCCGACGTGGTCGCCGCGGGAGCGGCCGGGATCGTCGTGGACTGGGAGCGGCGCGGCAAGCACCGCCGCCAGCTCGGCGAGGGCACCCAGATCAACGGCGACACCCCCGCCGACCTCAGCCGCATGCGCGCGGCCACCGACGGGCGGCTGATCTGCCGGATCAACGGCTTCGGCCCGTGGACGCCGGCCGAGGTGGACGACGCCGTCGCCCGGGGGGCCGACGAGCTGCTGCTGCCGATGGTGCGCACTCCCGAGCAGGTCGACCGCACCCTGGAGGCGGTCGCCGGCCGCTGCGGGCTGGGCATCCTGGTCGAGACGCAGGACGGCGTGGCCCGCGCCGCCGAGCTGGCCCGCCGTCCGCTGTCACGGGTGTACGTCGGCCTCAACGACCTGCGCATCGACCGCGGCTCGGACCAGCTGTTCACCCCGCTCGTCGACGGCACGGTGGACGCCGTCCGTGCGGTGGTGCCCGGGCCGTTCGGTGTGGGTGGCCTGACGCTGCCGGAAGGCGGCGCGCCGGTGCCGGCCTGGCTGCTCGCCGCCGAGCTGGTCCGCTGCGGCGCCGACTTCACCTTCCTGCGGCGGTCGTTCACCGCCGACATGGCCGGGCGCGACCCCTTCGTCGAGGTGCCCCGGCTGCTCGCGGTGCTCACCGGGCTGGCGACCGCCACCGCGCCGGAGGTGGACGAGCGCCGGGCGGCCTTCGTCGCCGCGGTCACCGGGGTGCCGGTGGCGCAGCCGGCGTGAGGGCGCTGGTGACCGGTGCCGGCGGGTTCGTCGGGCGCCACCTGGTCGCCCGGCTGCGCGGCGACGGCTGGGACGTCGTCCCGCTGACCCGCGGCTCGGTCGACCTGGCTGCTGCCCCCGACGCCGCCGTCGCGGTGCGGGCGGCCGACCCGGACGTCGTCTTCTCGCTGGCCGCCGCGCGGCGCAAGGGAACGCCGGCGGAGCGGGCGGCCACCGTCGCGGTCAACACCAGCCCGTGGCTGGTCGACGCGCTGCCCTCACGCTGCCGCGCGGTGGTCCGGCTGGGGTCCTCGACGGAGTACGCCGCGGCGCCGGTGCCGCTGGCGGAGGACGCTGCGCTGCACCCGCGCGGGTTCTTCGGCGCCACCAAGGCCGCCGGCTCGCTGCTGCTGCAGGCCGCCGCGGCCGAGCGCGGCGTGCGGTCGGCGGTGCTGCGCGCCTTCCAGGTGTACGGGCCCGGCGACCACCCGACCCGGCTGGTGCCGGTGGTGCTCGACGCCGCCCGGACCGGTGCGGTCGTCCCGCTCCCGAGGCGGGTGAGCCGGCGGGACTGGGTGTGGGTGGGCGACGTCGTCGACGCCTGCGTCCGGGCCGCGCTCGCCGACGACCTGCCGGCGGGGCAGGTGCTCAACATCGGGACCGGGGTGCAGACCTCGACCGAGGAGCTGGTGTCGGTCGCGTCCCGGGTGACCGGCCGGCCGATCGCGACCGCGGCCGGCGCCCACCCGGGCCGCGACTGGGACACCGACTGCTGGGTCAGCGACCCGTCGCTGGCCGCCTCGCTGCTGGGCTGGCGACCGACGGTGGACCTGGCCGAGGGACTGGCCCGCACCTGGGCCGCGTCGGCGTGAGCGGGGTCTCCGTCGTCGTCCCGGTGTACCGGAACGCGGCGACGCTGCCGGCGCTGACCGCGCGGCTGGCCGCGGCGCTGGACGGCCGGGACTGGCGACTGCGGCTGGTGGTGGACGCCTGCCCCTCCGGCAGCGCGGAGGCCGCGCTGTCCCTCGCCGCGGATCCGCGGGTCGGTGTGACGGTGCTGCCCGCGAACGGCGGGCAGCACGCCGCCCTGCGGCGGGGACTGGCCCTGGAGGCGGACGCCGCCACCTGGGTGTGCATGGACGCGGACCTGCAGGACCCGCCGGAGGCCGTGCCGCTGCTGTTGAACCGGCTGGCGGCCGGTGACGTCGAGGCGGTCTTCGCCGGGCGGCGCGGGGCGTACGAGTCGTGGGCGCGGCGGGCCACCGGCGCGCTGCACCGTCGGGTGGCCGCGCGGCTGACCGGCCTGCCGCCGGACGCGGGGGCGTTCCTCGCTCTCGGCCCGCGGGTGCGCTCGGCCGTGCTGACGGCCGAGGCGCCCAGCGTGGTGCTGGCCGTCGGGTTGGCCCGCCGGCCGGTGACCAGCGTGCCGGTGGTGCGGGACGTGCGGCCGGAGGGCCGGTCGGCGTGGACGGCACGGGCCCGGCTGGCGCAGTCCGTGCGGTCGTTGGGCTGGGCGCTGCGTCAGCGGTAGGCGTCGGCTGGTGCTCGCGTCTGCTGTGTGCAGCAACCACCCGGCCGCGAGTCGTCAAGCTCCTCCGGAGATCTGTGGACAAGGCGCTGACCTGCGAATTCATGTTGTGCGAGGTGGTCGGCTCCGGTACGCTTCGAACACTTGATCGAGTCGGTGGGAGGTGTGGTGGACGAGCTGCTTGCGAGGCTGGACGCCCTCGCCCTTGACGACCTCTCACCGCTGTTCGGCCCGGCGTTGCTGGAGCGGTTGCGGCCGCTGCTGGTGGCGCAGAACCGGCTGGCCGCGGAGATCGCCCGCACGGTGCGCGAGTGCGAGGTGTCCGGGGCCGCGGAGGTCGACGGGCTGAAGGGCATGCCCTCCTGGCTGCGCGGCCACGGGCACCTGTCGGAGGCCGAAGCCGTACGCGTGGTGCGCGCCGCCCGCGCCCTGGAGCACCTGCCGGGCATGGCCGCGGCGTTCGCCGCCGGTGCGGTCACCGGCGGGCAGGCCGGACTTCTCGGCAAGGTCGCCGAGCCGAAGGCGCTGGCCCTGGCGGCCGAGCAGGACGTCGACCTCGGTGTGGTGGATGAGCTGCTCACCGACTTGGCGACAGGTAGATCGCACGCTGACACCGCCACGGCGGTGCGCCACTATCTCGACCGCCTGGACGCCGACGGGCCCGAACCGGACCCCACCGATGGGCGGCGGCTGGTCATCACCCGGCACGCCGATGGGTCGATCACCGGCCGGTTCGAGCTGGACGCGGTGGGTGGGGAGAAGTTCCAGGCGGCGGTGGAGTCGGTGCTGCAGGCCGGCCGGTGCGCCGGCGACGAGCGCACCCGGTCCCAGCAGCAGGCCGACGCGCTGGTGCAGTTGTGCGACAACGCCCTGGCCTCCGGCTCCCTGCCCATCCTTCGCGGGCACAAGCCGCAGGTGATCGTGAAGATCGGCGTCGAGGACCTCACCGACCCGGCCACCGGCCGCGGTGCCGGCGCGATGGGCTTCGGGGCGGCCATCTCCGCCGCCCGGGCCCGCTGGCTGGCCTGCGACGGGCAGGTGACCCGCATCGTGATGGGCCCCGACGGGATGCCGCTGGACTACGGCTGCAGCATGCGCCTCGTTCCACCGCACGTGCGTCGGGCAGCAGAAGTGCGCGACGGCGGCTGCGTGTTCGCCGGCTGCGGAGCACCGACCTGGTGGTGCGACGTCCATCATCTTGTGGAGTGGATCAACGGCGGCGAGACGTCGTTGGAGAACTCC
>DASQNB010000075.1:0-2962 GCA_035645175.1 Geodermatophilus sp. | reverse complement strand
GGCCCAGCTCGTCGGCCTCGCGCTCGTGCAGCGGCGGGGTCAGCGACGGGCCGATGCCGCTGCCGACCAGACCGACCAGAAAGCCCTGCGCGTCGTCCGTCACGGACCGCCTCCCCTGTATGTACCAGTTGGTGAGTTGCTGTGCAGCAGACCACATCCGGCCGTTCGGCGCCAGCCTCGCTCGGGGATCCGCCGGGGACGCGCCGAGAGCGTCTTGTGATGTGCGCCACACTAATGTACGAACTGGTTCATTCTGTCGGGATCGTCGCTAGTGTCCGTCCTCACTCGGTGTCCCCGGTCACAGTCGGCCGGATCCGGACGCCGAGCAGCACTCGACGAGCAGCACCTGTCGAGACACCCCCCACCCGAGCACCGCTGTCCCGCGCCCACCGGCGCACCCCCGTCCGAGGAGGACCCGATGCGCGACCGAGTGGTCGAGCCCCCCGGCTCGCACGAGCCGAACGAGTTCGTGAAGACGCCCAAGAAGGCCGCGGCCAGCGGCTGGATGGGCAGCGCACTGGAGTACTACGACTTCTTCATCTACGCCCAGGCCGCCGCCCTGGTGTTCCCGACGATCTTCTTCCCGGAGTCCGACCCGCAGATCGGCATCATCGTCTCGCTGGCCACCTTCGGGGTGGGCTACGTCGCCCGGCCGATCGGCGCGTTCGTCCTCGGCCACTGGGGTGACACCCGCGGACGCAAGAACGTCCTGGTGCTGTGCATGCTCCTGATGGGCGTGTCCACGTTCCTCGTCGCGCTGCTGCCCACCTACCAGCAGATCGGCCTGCTCGCCCCGGCGCTGCTGGTGCTGCTGCGGCTGGTGCAGGGCTTCGCCGTGGGCGGGGAGATCTCCGGCGCCAGCGCGATGATCGTCGAGCACGCCCCCTTCGGCCGGCGCGGCTACTACGCCAGCTACACCCTGCAGGGTGTGCAGGCCGGGCAGATCCTCGCCGCCGCGATCTTCCTGCCGCTGGCGGCGATCCTGCCCGAGGAGGCGTTCCTGTCCTGGGGCTGGCGCATCCCGTTCCTGCTGTCCGCCCTCGTGGTGATCGCCGGCATCATCATCCGGCGCCGGGTCGACGAGACCCCGGCCTTCCAGGAGGAGGCCGTGCACGGTGAGGTGCCCAAGGCCCCCATCGTCCAGGCGGTCCGGGAGAGTGGCCCGGACATGCTGCGGGTGATCTGCATGGCGTTGATGAACGCCGTTCCGGTGGCGACCACCGTCTTCGGCGCCACCTACGCCACCAACGAGGAGGCCTACGGCATCGGCTTCAGCACCGCCACCTACCTGTGGATCTCCGTGGCGGGCAACGCGGTCGCCGTGCTGCTGATCCCCTTCGTCGGCAACCTGTCCGACCGCATCGGCCGGCGGCCGTGCATCATCGTCGGCGCGCTGGGCTCGACGGCGCTGTCCTTCGCCTACCTCTACGCGATCAGCCAGGGCTCCGTGGTGTGGGCCTTCGCGCTCGCCATCCTGATGTGGGGCGTGGTCTACCAGGGCTACAACGCGGTCTTCCCGGCCTTCTACCAGGAGCTCTTCCCGACCCGGACCCGCGTCACCGCCTTCGCGGTCTCGCAGAACCTCGGCACGATGATCACGGCGTTCCTGCCGGCCATCTACGCGATCGTGGCCCCGGGCGGGTCGAACGTGCCGCTCATCGTGGGCAGCATCACCTTCGGCATCGGGATCATCGCGGCGGCCGCCGCCTGGTCGGCCCGGGAGACCCACCGGGTGCACATGGACGACCTGGGCCGCGACGACGCCCCAGTGGTGCCGCGCGAGGAGTACGAGCGCATCCGCGCCTCGCTCTGAGAGAGGACCCTCCTGTCCCCCGCCATGGAAGGACCCCGTCCTCCCCACCCCTCGCAAGCTCGGGGCGGTGCCCTGGACGGGGCCAGCGGCGGGACCCTGCACGGGGGCCCTGGTGGCCGGGCCGACCTCCGTCGGCCCGGCCACCGGCCCCTCCGACACCGAGGAGGCGACGTGCCCGACACCGTGCGGATCGCCGTGGCCGGTGCCGGCCTCATCGGCCGGCGGCACGTCGAGGAGGTCGTCGCCTGCCCCTCGACCCACCTCGCCGCGGTCGTGGACCCCGCGCCCGCCGCGGACGCGGTGGCCGGGCAGCACGGCGTCCCGCGGTACCGGTCGCTGGCCGAGCTCTTCGAGCAGGACCGGCCCGACGGCGTCGTGCTGGCCACGCCGAACCAGCTGCACGTCGAGGGCGGCCTGGCGTGCGTCGCCGCCGGCGTGCCCACGCTCGTGGAGAAGCCCGTCGGGGACACGGTCGAGGCCGCCACCCGGCTGGTCGAGGCGGCCGAGGCCGCCGGCGTCCCGCTGCTGACCGGGCACCACCGGCGGTACAGCCCGATCACGGCCAGGGCCCGGGAGGTCGTGGCCAGTGGTGCCCTCGGCCGCATCGTCGCCGTCGTGGGCACGGCCCTGTTCTGCAAGCCCGACGACTACTTCGACGTCGGCGGGGGCTGGCGGAGGCAGCCGGGCGGTGGGCCGGTCCTGCTCAACCTGGTCCACGAGGTGGACGGCCTGCGGTGGCTGGTGGGCGACGTCGTCCGGGTGCACGCCACGACCTCGAACGCGGCCCGCGGCTTCCCGGTCGAGGACACGGCTGCGATGGTGTTCACCTTCGCCGGCGGGGCGCTGGGCACCTTCCTGCTCTCCGACACGGCCGCCTCGCCCCGGTCGTGGGAGCAGACCTCGGGGGAGAACGCGAGCTACCCGAGCCACCCGGACGAGGACTGCTACCACGTCACCGGGACGGCCGGTTCGCTGTCGATCCCGACGATGCGGCTGCGGGTCTTCCCGGGTCCGCGCTCCTGGTGGGAGCCGTTCGAGACCTCCACCGTCGAGGTGGAGCGCCGCGACCCGCTGGCCCTCCAGGTCGAGCACTTCGCCGCTGTCATCCGCGGGGAGTCCGAGCCCGTCTGCAGCGGCCGGGACGGCCTG
>DASQNB010000074.1:0-2148 GCA_035645175.1 Geodermatophilus sp. | reverse complement strand
CGGGCCACCGCCGCGGTCGCGTCGGTCGAGTCGGAGTCCACGACGAGCAGCTCGTCGACCAGCGGGGTGTGCCGGACCCAGCGGTCGTGCAGGTCCCGGACCAGCCGGCCGACCGTCCGCTCCTCGTCGCGGGCGGGCAGGACGACGCTGACCCGGTGCTGCCCGCGGCGCTTGGCGGTCAGCAGGGCGTCGAGGTCGAACGCGTCCACCGAGGGGGCCGAGGTGGTGCGCAGCTCGAACCAGGCGCGCGCGTCGGGTCGCATCGGCCCACTCTCGGGGACGTGATCACCGGCGCGCCACGAACCACGACGGAGTTCACCGGGACGTCATCGCACGTGCTCCCCGCCGTCACACCCGGACGTCGGAGGAGCGCCGCGCGGTCGCGCTGTGTGAGCCCACGGCGGCGTCGTCCCCCGCCGGCTCGGGGTGGCCCAGGTCGGTGAGCCACCCGCGCAGGACCCGGTGCAGCGCCTCGGCGCCGACCACCTCGCCCGGCGGCCGGAACGAGCGCGGGTGCATCAGGAAGGCGTGCTGCTGCGGTCCGCCCAGCCCGCCGTGGGAGCCGACGTGCGGCTCAAAGGCCGAGGCCTCGTCGGTGGCCGGGTCGTAGCGGCTGTTGAGGACGACGTCGGGGCAGTGCGGGAACGTCGACGCGCGGGCCACCAGCCCGGCGGCGTGCGGGCCGTAGGGGAGCAGCGGGTCCTCGCCGACGACCGTGCCCGAGGCCAGCCGGTGCAGCCCGTCGCGGCCGAGCACCACCGGCCCGTGCTCCTCGGAGTGCACGAGCAGGAACCCGACGCCGTCGTGGTCGACCAGCCCGGGCAGCAGCGCCGGCCAGTGCCGCTCGATCTCCTCGAGTGACACCCGCCCCGGCATGTCGGGGAACGACACCATCGCGCTGTGACCGGAGACGGCGACGACCACGCCCGGGGCCACCCGCGGCACCCGGCCCTCCCGGCCCTCCCGGTCGGCGGGCAGCTCGTGCGCGTGCGGCACCCCCTCGGCACGCTCCACCCGCTCGCGCAGCCGGCGGGCGATCGGCCCACCGCCCTCGGCCAGTGCCGCCCCGACCTGCCAGCCCTCGCTGAGCCGCCGGCTGTCCCTGGGGCCGGTCAGGTTCCGGGCCGGCAGCTCGCCGGTCCCGCCGCAGAGCCGGCCGACCAGCTGCTCGACGGTCTCCCCGAAGCGGGTGGCGAACGCCTCGCCCTGGGTCTGCCCGTGGTCGGAGAGGCAGACCAGGTGGTACTCGCGGGGCGCGAGCTGGGCGGCGCGGTGCAGCCGGCCGATCTGCTGGTCGATGCTGTGCAGCACCGCCAGGCTGTCGGCCCGCTCGAGCCCGCCGTGGTGGGCGGCCTCGTCGTAGCCGAGGAAGTCCGCGTAGGCGACCGGCCGGCCGGCGAGCATGTCCTCGAGCAGCGCGAAGACGACGACGTCGCGGGAGATCACCGTCGTCCCCGGGCGGGCCAGCGGGTAGATGCCGCCGCGCGAGACCCGGGGCCGGACGTCGTCGCGTCGCTCGCGGGCGGCGGCCACCAGCTCCCGGTACACGTCGACGAGGGAGACCGCGACGGTGCGCAGCGCGTTCACCGGGTTGGCGAAGTAGGCGTAGTAGCCCGAGCCGGCCCGCTCCCGCCGCTGCCGGGGGCGGCGGCTGGCGGCGGGGACGACGTGCGCCAGCGAGCTCATCGTGAGGCTGACGTGCGTGGCGGCGCCGGTGAACAGGTTGCCGTGGCTGGCCCCGCCCCCGGACAGCAGCCCGCGGCCGTCGGAGTGCGCCCGCTCGATCTCGGCGGCGTCGGTCGGCGAGGAGACCCGGACGATCCGGTCGCGCTCCTTGTCGTACCAGCGGAAGCCCGGGATGTCGGCGTTGGAGCCGTGCAGGATGCCGCAGACCGAGGCGCCGGTCTGCGAGCTCCAGTCGGTGTGCCAGGAGGTCAGCACGTGGCTGCCCGAGCGCAGCCAGGCCGCCAGGTGGGGCATCGACCCGTCGCGGACCGCGCGCCGGGCGACGTCGTGGGACAGCGCGTCGATCTGCAGGAACAGCACGCCGGGCGGGCAGGGCGCGCCGTCGGCCGTCCCCCTCGCCCGGCGGCGGACGCGGCGGAAGAACAGCTCGTCCTCGTCGAGGGCCAGCACGCTGCTGATGAC
>DASQNB010000073.1:0-1745 GCA_035645175.1 Geodermatophilus sp. | reverse complement strand
CCCTGCCCGATGCGCTCGGCTGGGACGAGCTGCTCGCCGAACCCGGCGAGCTCGCCTTCGACCCGGTGCCGTTCGCGCACCCGCTGTGCGTGCTGTTCTCCTCCGGCACCACCGGCAAGCCCAAGGCGATCGTGCACGGCCACGGCGGGATCCTGCTGGAGCACCTGAAGAACCACGCCCTGAGCTGGGACCTGCGCCCCGGCGACCGGATCCTCTGGTTCTCCACCACCGCCTGGATGATGTGGAACGCGCTGGTGTCGGCGTTGCTGGTGCGGGCGTCGATCGTGATGGTCGACGGCAACCCGCTGCACCCGGACCTGCGCTGGCAGTGGCAGCTGGCCGCCGAGACCGGAGCCACGCTGATGGGCGCCAGCCCGGGCTTCCTCATGGCCTGCCGCAGGGAGGGCGTGCGGCCGGCGGCGGAGTTCGACCTGTCGAGGATCCGGCAGCTCGGGGCCGCGGGCAGCCCGCTGCCCGCGGAGGGCTACCGCTGGGTGGCCGAGCAGTTCGGGCCCGGCGTGCTGCTCAACGTGGGCAGCGGCGGCACCGACGTGTGCTCCGGGATCGTGCAGGGCAGCCCGCTGCAGCCGGTGTGGGTCGGGGAGATCTCCGGACCCTGCCTGGGCGTGGACGCCCAGGCGTTCGACGAGAAGGGGAACCCGGTCGTCGGCGAGCTGGGGGAGCTGGTGATCACCAGGCCGATGCCGTCGATGCCGGTCGGGTTGTGGGGCGATCCCGACGGAGCGCGCTACCGGGACACCTACTTCGACGTCTATCCGGGCGTGTGGCGGCACGGCGACTGGGTGCGCTTCTCCGCGGTCGGCAGCGCGGTGATCGCCGGGCGCTCGGACGCGACGCTGAACCGGGGCGGGGTGCGGCTGGGCACCGCGGAGTTCTACCGGGTGGTCGAGGAGTTCCCGGAGGTCGTCGACAGCCTGGTCGTGCACCTGGAGGACCCGGCCGGCGGCAACGGCGAACTGTTGCTGTACGTGCAGCTCCGCCCCGGCACCACCTTGGACGACGCGCTGCGCCGCCGGATCGCCACGGCGCTGCGCACCGAGCTCTCGCCCCGGCACATCCCGGACGGCATCACCGAGCTGCCGGTGATCCCGCGCAACCGGACGGGCAAAAAGCTGGAGCTGCCGGCCAAGCGCATCCTGCTCGGGGCAGCCCTGGAGGACGTGGCCAGCCGCGATGTCCTCGCCGACCCGACCGCGCTCGATCCCTTCGTCGCCCTCTCCTCCACGCGGGGTGGGTCGTGACCGTCCAGCGCGTCGCCGTGGTCGGTACCGGGGTGATCGGGGCCAGCTGGGCGGCGCACTTCCTCGCCCACGGCCTCGACGTCACCGCGACCGACCCGTCGCCCGGCGCGGAGGATCGGCTGCGGTCCGACGTCGCGGCGATCTGGCCGACGCTCACGCCCGCCGCGGGCGGGTCGCCGGAGCGGCTGGCGTTCACCTCCGACCCCGCCGAGGCGGTCGCGGACGCCGACTTCGTGCAGGAGAACGGCCCGGAGCGCGAGGACGTCAAGCACCCGCTGTTCGCCGTGCTCGACGCCGCCGCGCGGCCCGACGTCGTCCTCGCGAGCAGCTCCTCGGGCCTGCTGCCCAGCGTCATCGCCCGGGGCTGCCCGCGGCATCCCGAGCGGGTGGTGATCGGGCACCCGTTCAACCCGCCGCACCTGATCCCGCTCGTCGAGGTGGTGCCGGGGGAGAAGACCTCGGAGCAGGCGGTCGAGGCCGCGC
>DASQNB010000072.1:0-8274 GCA_035645175.1 Geodermatophilus sp. | reverse complement strand
CGCACGAGCTCTCCGGCGGCATGCGGCAGCGGGTCGTGATCGCCATCGCGCTGTCGAACTCGCCGGCGCTGCTGATCGCCGACGAGGCCACGACGGCGCTCGACGTCACCGTGCAGGCGCAGATCCTCGACCTGGTGGAGGAGCTGCAGTCCGAGCACGGCACCGGCGTCGTCTGGATCACCCACGACCTCGGCGTCGTCGCCGGCATCGCCGACCGGGTCCTGGTCATGTACGGCGGCCGCTGCGTGGAGGACGGCACGGTGGACGACGTCCTGGAGCGCCCGGCGCACCCCTACACCCGCGGCCTGCTCGGCGCGCTGCCCGACCTGGCGACCGACGGCGACGGCGAGCTGGCCACCGTGCCCGGGGTGCCGCCGGCACCGACCGACCTGCCTCCGGGCTGCGTGTTCTGGCCGCGCTGCCCGGTGCGCTCGGACCCGCGGTGCGCGACCGAGCAGCCACCGCTGGCGGTCGTGTCCCCCGGGGCCGGCCTGCCGCACCGGGCCGCGACCTGGTGCGCGTCGTGAGTGACCGGAGGGTGACGGGCGAGCGGGCATCGCAGGGAGATGCCCGGAGCCTGTCAGGGAGTGAGCATCGCAGCGAGCGCCAGCGAGCGAGGAGTGGAGCGACCGCTGGGGCGACTGGAGCACGGACCGAGGAGCGGAACGAGTCCGGAACCCGACCCATGAGCGACGTGCTGGTGTCCGCGCGCGGGCTGGAGGTGCACTTCCCGGTCCGCTCCGGCGGCGCGCTGCGGCGGACGACGGGCGTGCTGCGGGCGGTCGACGGCGTGGACCTCGACATCCGCCGCGGGGAGACGCTGGGCCTGGTCGGTGAGTCCGGGTGCGGGAAGTCCACGCTGGGCAACGCGCTGCTGCGGCTGGTCGAGCCGACCGGCGGCACGGTCACCTTCGACGGCACCGACGTGACCGGGCTGGACCGCCGCGCGCTGCGGGCGCTGCGCCGTCGGGCGGGGATGGTCTTCCAGGACCCGTTCGCCTCGCTCGACCCGCGCCGGACCGTGCGGCAGACGGTGTCCGAGCCGCTGGAGGTGCACGGCCTGCGGTCGGGTCGGCGGGAGCGCGCCGAGCGGGTGGCCGAGCTGCTGGAGCTCGTCGGCCTGGACCCGGCGGTGGCCGACCGCTACCCGCACGAGTTCTCCGGCGGGCAGCGGCAGCGGGTCGGGATCGCGCGGGCGCTGGCCGGCGAGCCGGACTTCCTGGTCTGCGACGAGGCGATCGCCTCCCTCGACGTCAGCGTGCAGGCCCAGGTGCTCAACCTGCTGCGCCGGCTGCAGCGCCGGCTCGGGCTCACGCTGCTGTTCATCTCGCACGACCTGTCCGCCGTCCGGCACGTCTCGGACCGGATCGCGGTGATGTACCTGGGGCGCGTCGTCGAGGTGGGGCCGGCGGCGGCGGTCGGGTCGGACCCGCAGATGCCCTACACGCAGGCGCTGCTGTCGGCGGTGCCGGTGCCGCACCCGTCGGTCGAGCGGACGCGGCAGCGGATCGTGCTGGGCGGCGACGTCCCCTCGCCGTCCGCCGTCCCCAGTGGCTGCCGGTTCCGCACCCGCTGCCCGTCGGCGTTCGAGCCCTGCCCGGACGTCGACCCCGCGCTGCAGCCGGTCGGCGCCGCGCCCGGCCACCTCGCCGCCTGCCACCTGCACGGTGTCGTCGGCCGGCCGGTCGAGCGGGAGGACGCCACCGCCTCCGCCGACTGAGCGGCCGGGCCCACCCCCGCGTTGATCATGGGTTCAGGCCGACCGACACGCCGAGCCGCGGGGTGTCAGCGTGCGACAACCCCATGATCACGCCGGCCGAGGGCGGGGGACGGTCGCCCGGCCGGTGCCACCATCGCGCGGTGAGCACGGTGACGCTGCGCCCGATGACCGAGGCGGAGTACGCGGGGTTCCGGCAGGCCACCGCGCGGGCCTTCGCCGACGAGCTGGTGGCCACCGGCGGCTGGTCGCCCGAGGAGGCGCTCGACCGCGCCCTGGAGGGCAGTGCCGAGCTCCTGCCGCAGGGGCCGGGGACGCCGGGCATGCTGCTGCTCGTCGGGGTCCTGGAGGACGGGACCCCGATCGGCCGGCTGTGGCTCGGGCTGACCCACCCCCGCGACGTCCCCGACTGTGCGTTCGTCTACGACATCGAGGTCGACGAGAGGCACCGCGGTAGTGGGCTCGGGCGGGCGCTGCTGGCGGCGGGGGAGGACGTCGTCCGCTCGCACGGGGTGCCGGCGGTGGAGCTCAACGTCTTCGCGGACAACGTGCGCGCCGTCGGGCTCTACTCGTCGGCCGGGTACCGGGTGGTCACCCAGCAGATGCGCAAGGACCTCGGCGGCTGACCGCGTCGGGGCCGACCGGGTGACCTGCGCGGACGACGACCGGTCTGTGCCAGGCTGGCCCGATGGTGGGGGTCGAGCAGAAGAGCGGCCGTCGGACGGCGGCCCACGGGTACTACCAGGGCCACAGCGTGCACGCCGCGCCGGGCGTGCACGAGTACGCGGTGCAGCTGGTGCGGGCGGCGCTGCCAGACGGCGGGCGGGTGCTGGAGGTCGGTGCCGGCTGCGGCGCCTTGGCGCTGCGGCTGCGCGACGCCGGCCTCGACGTCGTCCCGACGGACCTGGACCCGCCGCACGACTGGATCCACCGGCTGGACCTGGACTCCCCGGAGTGGACCGAGGAGACCCGCGGCCCGTTCGACATGGTCGTCTGCGTCGAGACGCTGGAGCACGTGGAGAACCCCCGGCAGGTGCTGCGCTCGATCCGCTCGCTGCTGCGCCCGGGGGACAAGCTGCTGGTCAGCACGCCCAACGTCACCCACCCGCACTCGCGGCTGAAGATGTTCCTGCGTGGTGCGCCGTTCATCTTCGGCCCGCGGCACTACCACGAGCCCGGGCACATCACGATCCTCCCGGACTGGATGCTCACCGAGCACGTGCGGCTGGCCGGCTTCGGCCAGATCGAGGTCACCCGGGGCGGGGACACCTTCTACACCGGGGCGACCCGCCTGGCGTACCGGGTCGAGATGGCGCTGCTCGCGCTCATCGGCCTGCGGCGGCGGGCGCAGCACGGCGAGGGCATCTGCACGTTCGTCACCGCCGTCGCGGTCTGACACGCCGAGGCGCGCACCGCCCGCCCGGGGTGACCGACCGGTCCGGACGCGCTCCCACGCTCGCCGGACGCCGGATGCGTCGACATGTGGGCGCGCGCTGCGACGGGTCACCGTGGCCGTTGGGACGGTTGGCAACGATTCGGCGTCGCGGACACCGGGGCGCGTCCCGCGCAACCGGGACAACCGCGTTCCGCCACCTATGGTCGGTCCACCGCCGCCGGTCCGCCGGCGGCGCACGGGAACCGTCGCCCTTCCCCGGTGGCGGCCCGTTGTCGGGGGAGGTTGGTGACCGGTGAGCACCGTGGGCACCCGGTTCGACGAGGTGGTCCTGGGTGGCGTCGTCCGCCAGGGCTGGTGGCTGGTCGTCGACGACGAGGACGGACCCGGGCTGGTCGTCGCCGGCCCCTTCGGCGACCGTGACGAGGCCGTGTGGGCCGCCGAGGACCTCGAGGACGGCCCGGCCGGCGTCGAGCCGGTGTACGGCGTCCGGCGGGCCGACGGCCTGCTGCGCCGCCGCTCGTCGCCGCAGGACCGCGCGTGGTGGTCCTTCCTCGGCGAGCAGGTCGACCGGCTGCCCGAGGGCTGGGACGCCGACCTGGACGACGAGCACCCGCTGCCCGGCCTGGTCGTCGAGGTCGTCGGGGTGCTGGCCGAGGCGGGGCTGTCCCTCTACGACCCGACCGGCGCCGACGGCGAGCTCGGCGGGGTGTGCCTGACCCCCGAGACGGCCCTGGACGGCGTCGTCGTCGGCTGGCGGCAGCACGACCGGATGAGCCTGGAGCAGCTGCACGGCGCCGCCGCCGACGCGCTGGTGCAGCAGGTGATGAACCGGGCGCTGGCCGAGGTGCTGACCGTGCGCGGCTTCGCGGTCGAGCCGCTCGGCGGCGCGTGCGTGGTCCGGGAGGGCGAGCCCGAGCCGGTCGAGTAGCGCTGCCGGGTCAGCCGCCGGTGGCATGGGCCGGCTTCGGGGCCGGGTCCGCTCCTCGTTCGTCTGCCCAGGGCGCCTCCGCGGTCGCTCCGCTCCTCGCTCGCTGGCGCTCGCTGCGATGCTCACTCCCTGTCGGCACCCGCCTCGCTGCGATGCTCCCCGGGCTGTCAGCCGGCGGGGAGGACGTCGACGGCGCGGCGGCCGAGGCTGCCGGCCACGTGGCGGTGCATGTGCTGCTCGGCCGCGTCGGGGTCGCCGTCGAGGACGGCGGCCATCACCGCCTGGTGCTCGGCGCGGACGCGGGCGCGGTCGTCCGGGGAGTCCTCGCGGGCCTCCAGGGCCGCGCGGCGGTAGCGGTCGGCCTTGTCCCACAGCCCGTCGAGCAGACCGATCAGCAGGTCGTTGTGGGAGGCCCGGTACAGCGCGGCGTGGAAGGCCCGGTGGGCCTCCAGGGCGGCCAGGCCGCTGCCGGCGTCGAGGGGCTCCAGCGACGCGGCCGCCTCCTGGATCCGCGCCACGTCGGCGGCCTCCCGGCGCTCGGCCGCCAGCCGGACGGCGAGCGGGTCCAGCTGCTGGCGGATCTCGAACAGGCTGCGCGCCTCGGTGGCGGTCAGCGGGGCCACCCGGGCGTCCCGGTGCGCGTCGAGGACGACCAGGCCCTCGGCGGACAGCCGGCGCATGGCCTCGCGCAGCGGGGTGGTGCTGACCTCGAGCTCGGCCGCGAGGGCCTCCTGGCTCACGGTCGCACCCTGCGGGAGCGCGCCGGACATGATCCGCTCGCGGACCTCGGCGTAGGCGTAGTCGGCCTTGGTCAGCGCGGGACGGACCGGTACGGCCACCCGGCCCCCTCTCTCCGGAACGGTGGTGAGACCGTACCGCCGTGTTGTTGCCTGTAGCCTATAGGCAACTCGATGGAGGTGGGCATGGCCCAGATCGACAGCTTCGGCGCCCGGCGGGCCCTCGACCTGGGGTCGGGCACCTTCGAGACGTGGTCGCTGCGCGCTGTCCCGCGTGCGGAGGACCTGCCGTTCTCCCTGAAGCTGGTGCTGGAGAACATGCTGCGCCACGAGGACGGCGTCACGGTGACCGCCGAGGGGATCGCGCGGCTGGCGGGCGGGGTCGCCACAGGGGAGGAGGTGTCCTTCTCGCCGGCCCGGGTCTTCCTGCACGACACCAACGGCATCCCCGTCCTGGTCGACCTGGCCGCGATGCGCGAGGTGGTGCGCGATCTGGGCGGGGACCCGCAGGCGGTGGACCCGGCGATCCCGGCGGAGCTGACCGTCGACCACTCGGTGGTCACCGACGTCTCCGGCCGGCCGGACGCCCTGGCGCTCAACGTGGCCCAGGAGTACGCGCGCAACGAGGAGCGCTACCGGTTCCTCAAGTGGGGCCAGCAGCAGTTCCGCCGGCTCGCCGTCGTCCCGCCGGGGACCGGGATCATGCACCAGATCAACCTCGAGTACCTCGCCGACGTCGTCGTGCGGCGGGACGGGCGCGCCTTCCCCGACACCCTGGTCGGCACCGACTCGCACACCACGATGATCAACGGGCTGGGCGTGCTGGCCTGGGGCGTGGGCGGCATCGAGGCCGAGGCGGCGATGCTCGGCCTGCCGGTCAGCCCCCTCGTCCCGCCGGTCGTCGGGCTGGAGCTCACCGGCGAACGACGGCCCGGGGTGACTGCCACCGACCTGGTGCTGACCATCGCCGAGCTGCTGCGCGCCCGCGGGGTGGTCGGCTGCTTCGTGGAGTTCACCGGGCCGTCGGTGGGCGCCGTCCCGCTCGCCGACCGCGCCACCCTCGCGAACATGAGCCCGGAGTTCGGGAGCACCTGCGCGGTCTTCCCGATCGACCGGGTGACCCTGGACTACCTGCGCTTCACCGGCCGCGACGCCGAGCACGTCGCCGTGGTCGAGCGCTACGCCAAGGAGCAGGGGCTCTGGCACGACCCGGCCGCCCGCCCCCGCTTCGACGACGTCCTCCGGCTGGACCTCTCGACGGTGGAGCCGTCCCTGGCCGGCCCGCGGCGTCCGCAGGACCGCGTCCCGCTGGCCAGCGCACGCAGCCGCTTCCAGAGCGCGCTGGCCGAGATGCTCGCCGACCGGTCGCCGTCCCCGGCCGTGGACGCCGTCGACGAGGCCAGCCGGGAGTCCTTCCCGGCCAGCGACGCCCCGGCCCTCGACCCGGTCGCGCCACGGGAGGAGTCCGGGCTACGGCACGGGGCGGTCGCGATCGCGGCGATCACGTCGTGCACGAACACCTCCAACCCGCAGGTCATGGTCGCCGCCGGCCTGCTCGCGCGGAACGCGGTGCGGGCGGGGCTGGCGACCAAGCCGTGGGTCAGGACCAGCCTGGCCCCGGGGTCGAAGGTGGTGACCGACTACCTGCACGGGTCGGGGCTGGACGGCCCGCTCGAGCAGCTCGGCTTCCACACGGTCGGCTACGGGTGCATGACCTGCATCGGCAACTCCGGGCCGCTGGCCCCGGAGGTCGGCCGGGAGGTCGCCGACCGCGACCTGCTCGTCGCCGCGGTGCTCTCGGGCAACCGCAACTTCGACGGGCGCATCAACAACGACGTCGCCATGAACTACCTGGCCTCCCCGCCGCTCGTGGTCGCCTACGCCCTCGCCGGCTCGATGGACGTGGACCTGCTGCACGAGCCGCTGGGTGTCGGCGCCTCGGGCGAGCCGGTCCACCTGGCCGACCTGTGGCCGTCCGACGCCGAGGTCGAGGACGTCGTCCGCGCGCACCTGGACCCGGCGATGTTCACCGCCCGCTACGCCGACGTCTTCACCGGCGAGGAGCGCTGGGCGGACCTGTCGGTCAGCGGTGGCGCGACCTTCGACTGGGACCCGGACTCCACCTACGTCCGCCGCCCGCCGTTCCTGGACGGCCTGACGCCCGAGCCCGGGCCGGTGACCGACGTCGTCGGTGCGCGCGTCCTGGCGGTGCTCGGGGACTCCGTGACGACCGACCACATCTGCCCGGCGGGCCGCATCCCGGCCGACAGCCCGGCAGGGGAGTTCCTGCGGGCCCGCGGTGAGGCCGACCTCAACACCTATGCCTCCCGGCGCGGCAACCACGAGGTCATGCTCCGCGGCGCCTTCGGCAACCAGCGGCTGCGCAACCGGTTGGTGCCGCACCGATGGGGCGGCTGGACCCTCGACCACCTCGACGGCGGCGAGAAGACGATCTTCGACGCGACCGAGCACTACCGCGCCGCGGAGACGCCGCTGGTCGTCCTGGCCGGCCGGGAGTACGGCACCGGCTCTTCCCGCGACTGGGCGGCCAAGGGGACGGCGCTCCTGGGCGTGCGAGCGGTGCTCGCCGAGAGCTTCGAGCGAATCCACCGCGCCAACCTCGTCGGCATGGGCGTGCTGCCCCTGCAGTTCCTCCAGGGCGACAGCGTCGACTCCCTCGGCCTCACGGGGCACGAGACCCTCGGCACCGAGGGGCTGGCCGGCCTGGACGAGGAGGACCGGCCGCAGGAGGTCACGGTCCGCGCGGAGGTCGACGGCCGGGTGCGCACCTTCCGCGCGCGGGTGCGGCTGGACACCGCGACCGAGGCCAGGCACTTCCGGCACGGCGGGATCCTGCCCTTCGTCGCCCGGTCGCTGCTGCGGCGGACGACCACGTCCTGTCCTCCTCCCCTCCCTCGCAGTTGATCATGGGCTTGTCGCAGGCGGACACGCGCGACCCGGCGAGGCGCGCGACAACGACCCCATGATCGACACGGGGGACGACGGGCGTGCTCGCCCGAGCAGCACCGACGCGCCGGGCTAGCGTGGCGCCGTGGCCGCCGCTCCGTTCCGCCCGCCCTGGTTCGGCAACCGGGGGGTGCAGATCCTCGCCGCCGGTGCGCTCGCCTACAGCCTCGTGCAGCTGGTGGTGCAGCTCGTGGACGCCGAGTGGGGGCCGGCGTTCCTCAGCTTCGCCTGGAGCGTCCTGTTCGGCTACGTGCTGGTCGAGTCGCTGCGCTTCCGTCGGGAGCAAGAGTCAGACCGCGACGAGCCGGTGGAGCCCGACGACGGAACCGGCGCCGCGGGATAACCTCGACCCGCCAGGAGGGCTCGCCTAGTGGCCGATGGCGGCGGTCTTGAAAACCGCTATGGGGTCAAACCCATCGTGGGTTCGAATCCCACGCCCTCCGCTCATGACCAACGCTCTTGCGTTGAGCGAAGAGCTCTGGCGACCGGAGCCCGGCGCCGCTCTGGTGGGTCCGCGAGTTCGCACGGC
>DASQNB010000071.1:0-12114 GCA_035645175.1 Geodermatophilus sp. | reverse complement strand
TCGAGCCGATGTACATGCCGGGGCGCTTGCGGACGGCCTCGAGGCCCTCGAGGACGGTGATGGAGCTGCCGGAGTAGGCGTCAGCCTGGGCGTCGGTCTTCGGTCGAGCGACCACGTGGGGCCCTTCTGTCGCGCACCCGGTGGCTGGCGCCCCGATCGCGGACAGGGGCGCAGAACGGCTCTCAGCCGGATGCTGGCGGTTTCTGCTCTCCACGATACCGGGCGGTACGACAGGAATGCCGTCGTCCCGGCCCTCACGTCGTGTCTGCGCCACTCACAGCACGTCTGCCACCATGGGTGTTGGCCCCCCGGGCGACACGCCGTCCCCGGACCGCCTGGCGGCCCCGTCCCGGGCCTCGCCCTGAGCCTGCGAGGGGTTCGGTGGGAGGGTCCTCTTCCGAGGGGTGGGGAGGGCGGGGTCCTCTCACGAGTGGCGGGGGCAGGGGGTCCTCAGTTGTGCGGTCCCGTCGGGCCCTCACCGGTCAGGTGGCTGGGGTCGAAGCGGGGCGTCCCGGCGCCGGTGCGCCGGTTCACGAGGACCGTCACACCCCAGAGGACGACGCCGATCGCCAGGAGGACCCCGGCGATCCGGTACTGCTCGGCCGGCCGGCCGGCCCACGGCGTCGCGAGGTACGCGCACGCCAGCGCTCCGACGACGGGGAGCACCGTGGGGGTGCGGAAGTGGTCGGCATCGACCCGGTCCCGGCGCAGCACGAGCACGGCGACGTTGACGACGGTGAAGACCATGAGCAGCAGCAGGGCCGTGGTGCCGCCGAGGGCCGGCACCGCCCCGACGAAGGTGATGAGGCCGAAGGCCAGCGCGGTGGTGAACAGGATCGCCGTCGTCGGCGTGCGGCGGCGGAGGTGCACCCGGCCGAGCAGCGGCGGCAGCACCCGCTCACGGCTCAGCCCGTAGACCAGGCGGCTGGCCATGAGCATGTTGATCAGCGCGGAGTTGGCGACGGCGAACATCGTGATGACGCCGAACAGGCCCAGCGGGAAGCCCGGTGCGCCGGCCTCCACCACCTGCAGCAGCGGCGTGTCGCCCTCACTGAGCCGGTCGGCCGGCACCAGCGCGATCGCCGAGATCGACACCAGCACGTAGATCAGGCCGGTGAGGCACAGCCCGGCCAACAGCACCTTGGGGAAGATCCGCCGCGGCTCCTTGCACTCCTCGGCCATGTTCACCGAGTCCTCGAAGCCGACCATCGCGAAGAACGCCAGGCCGGTCGCGGCGATGACGCCGCCGACCACCGAGCGCTCCCCGGTGTCGAACTCCACCACGCGGGAGAAGTCGCCCCCACCACCGCCGAGGGCCCACACACCCACCCCGATGACGATGAGCAGGCCGGTCAGCTCCACGCAGGTGAGCACGACGTTGGCCTTGACGCTCTCGCCGACCCCGCGGAGGTTGACCAGCGCCACCAGGCTCATGAAGCCCAGCCCGATGAGTGTGATGCCGATGCCCTCGCCGAGGTCCAGGCCGAGGACGTTCGCGAAGTTGGCGCTGAACGCCCGCGCGGCGGTGGACGCCGAGGTGATGCCCGAGCTCATGACCGCGAAGGCGACCAGGAACGTGACGAAGTGGATGCCGAAGGCCTTGTGCGTGTAGAGCGCGGCGCCGGCGGCCTGTGGGTACTTGGTGACCAGCTCCAGGTAGCTGAACGCGGTGACCAGGGCGACGAGGAACGCGACCAGGAAGGGCAGCCAGACGACGCCGCCCACCTGTGCCGCGACCTGGCCGGTCAGCGCGTAGATGCCGGTGCCGAGGACGTCGCCGACGATGAACAGCAGCAGCAACCCCGGGCCCATCACCCGCTTCAGGGCCGGCTGGCCGTCGGACGTGCGATCGGGTGCAGCGGTGGTGTCAGCCACGGAGGACCCCCTGCTCGACTGGTGCCGGTGGATGCGACCGCCGTTGGTCGAGTGACCCCGTCGATGGTGGCGGGTGGATCGACTCCAGGCGACCCGAGCGCGCGTGGCGTCCACGCCGGACACTCGGGACATGGCCGACACCGACGGCACCACCCCCAGGACCTGTCTCGTCACCGGGGCCACCGGCTACATCGGCGGGCGGCTCGTGCCCGAGCTGCTCGCCGCCGGGCACCGCGTGCGGGTGATGACCCGCTCGCCCGAACGGCTGCGCGACCACCCGTGGGCCGAGCAGGTCGACATCACCCGGGCGGACGCCGGCGACCCCGAGGCCGTCGCGGCCGCCTGCGCCGGGGTCGACGTCGTCTACTACCTGATCCACGCGCTGGGCACCGGGCCCGAGTTCGAGGAGACCGACCGGCGGACGGCGGCGGTCATGGCGCAGGCCGCCCGGCAGGCCGGCGTGGGCCGGCTGGTCTACCTCGGCGGGCTGCTGCCGGAGGACGAGGAGCTCTCCCCGCACCTGCGCTCGCGGGCCGAGGTCGCGGAGGTCCTGCTGGCCTCGGGGGTCCCGACCGTCGTCCTGCGGGCCGCGGTGGTGCTGGGGTCGGGGTCGGCGTCCTTCGAGATGCTCCGGTACCTGACCGAGCGGCTGCCGGTGATGGTGACGCCGCGCTGGGTGCACAGCCGGATCCAGCCGATCGCCATCCGTGACGTGCTGCGCTACCTGGTCGGCTGCGCGACGCTGCCGCCGGACGTGCACCGCTGCTTCGACATCGGCGGGCCCGACGTCATGGACTACGAGCAGATGATGCAGCGCTTCGCGGCCGTCGCCGGCCTGCCGAGGAGGCGGATCCTGCCGGTGCCCTTCTTCACGCCCTCGCTGTCCAGCCACTGGGTCGGTGTGATCACCCCGGTGCCCGCCGGGATCGCCCGCCCGCTGGTGGAGTCACTGCGCAACACCGTCGTCTGCTCCGAGCACGACATCGCGCAGTACGTCCCGGACCCGCCGGGAGGGCTGCTCGGCTTCGACGACGCGGTGCGACTGGCCATCCAGCGGGTGAGGGACGCCGAGGTGGCCACCCGCTGGTCGTCGGCGTCCGTGCCCGGGGTGCCGTCGGACCCGCTGCCGACCGACCCCGACTGGGCCGGCGGCACCCTGTTCCTCGACGAGCGCACCCAGGAGACCCACGCGACACCGGAGCAGCTGTGGCGGGTGGTCGAGGGGATCGGCGGGGACGCCGGCTGGTACTCCTTCCCGCTGGCCTGGGAGGTGCGCGGCTGGCTCGACCGGGCGGTCGGCGGGGTGGGCCTGCGGCGCGGACGGCGGTCGCCGTCGGACCTCTACGTCGGCGAGGCCCTGGACTTCTGGCGGGTCGAGGCGCTCGAGGAGGAGAAGCTGCTGCGGCTGCGCGCGGAGATGCGGGTCCCCGGGCGCGCCTGGCTGGAGTTCCACGTGGAACAGGACGGCGCCCTCGTCCCACCCGCCCGCAGCCGGCTCCGGCAGAAGGCGACGTTCAAGCCGCACGGGCTGTTCGGCAACCTCTACTGGTGGGCGCTGGTGCCGTTCCACGGCTTCGTCTTCGGCGGGATGGTCCGCAACATCTGCCGCGCGGCGGAGGAGGGGACGGCGGCCGCGGCGGATGAGAGACGCGCCCACGTGGCGTGAAGGGGTGACGGGCAGCGGCTCCACGCCGCGGGGGACGGCACCTGGCCGCGGTGTCGGCCGGTGGGCCGACGATCAGACCAGCAGCTGGGCGGCGGCGAGCTCGCGGTAGAGCGGGCTGGTCTCCAGCAGCTCCTCGTGCGGACCGCTGGCGACCACCCGGCCGGAGTCGAGCACCACGATCGTGTCGCTGTCGAGCACGGTGGACAGCCGGTGGGCCACCACCAGCAGCGCCCGGTCGGCGGAGGCCGCGGCCAGGGTGTCGCGCAGCAGCGCCTCGTTGCGGGCGTCCAGGCTGGCGGTCGGCTCGTCGAGCAGCAGCAGCGCCGGGCGGGCCAGCAGGGACCGGGCGATCGCCAGCCGCTGCCGCTCGCCTCCGGACAGCAGCACGCCGTCGTCCCCCACCGGGACGTCCAGGCCGCGCGGCGAGCGCTGCACCACCCCGGTGAGCCCGACGTCGGCCAGCACCGCCCACAGCTCGGGGTCGGTCGCCTGCGGCGCGGCCAGGAGCAGGTTGTCGCGGAAGGAGCCGGCGAGCACCGGCGCCTCCTGCTCGACGTAGCCCAGCCGGGCGCGCAGGCCGGCCCGCGGCAGGTCGCGGACGTCGGTGCCGGCCCAGCGCACCGCCCCGCCGGTCAGCGGGTAGAAGCCCTCGACCAGCGCGAGCACCGTCGACTTGCCCGCCCCCGAGGGTCCGACCAGCGCCACCCGGTGGCCGGAGGGCACGGTCAGCGAGACCCCGCGCAGCACGTCGGTGCCGTCCGGGTAGCGGAAGGAGACGTCGTCCAGCTCCAGCAGCGGGACCTCCGGTGACGGCGGCCCCGGAGGGACGGCGACGACCGTCCCACCCCGCTCGGGCCGCGCGTCGTCCTCCGGCTCGAGTGCGAGCACCTCCTGCACCCGCGCCAGCGCCCCGAGCCCGTTCTGCAGCTGGGTCCACGCCCCGATGGCCTGGCCCAGCGGCATGACCAGCAGGAACAGGTAGAGGATGAACGCGACCAGGTCGGCGACGGCGATCGAGCCGGTCGCCACCCGGTAGCCGCCCAGGCCGAGGACGGCGAGGAAGGCCCCCTGGACGGCGATCGACCCGGCGGGGCTGACCAACGCCTGCAGGCGCGCGACCCGCACGCCGGCCTCGTACGCCCGCCCGGCGCTCGCCGCGACGACGTCCACCTCGCGGGCGGTGGCGCCACTGGCCCGGATCGTGCGCACCGCCGACAGCGCCCGCTCGACGGCGGCGCTCATCGCGCCGACCTCCTCCTGGGCCTGCCGGGACAGCCGCTGCACACCGCGGGAGACCGAGACGACCACCGCGAGGCCGGTGGCGACCGCGCCCACGGTGACCAGCAGCAGCCACCCGTCGACCAGCGCCATGGCCACGACCGCGCCCACAGCCACGACGGCGGAGCCCACGACGTCGACGACCCCGGAGGTCACCGTCGCCCGCAGCAGGGTGGTGTCCGCGCCGACCCGCGACATCAGGTCACCGGTGCGCCGCCGGTCGTACTCGGCGACCGGCAGCCGCAGCAGCCGGTCGGCCAGCGTGCGCCGGGTGGAGAGCACGACGCCCTCGGCGGTGCGCTGCAGCAGGTACTCCTGTACCGCCCCCAGCGCCGACGACGCCACCAGGACGACGAGGAGCAGCCCGACGGGGGGCAGGAGCTCACCGCCCGCACCGACCACCTCGATGACCCGGGCGACCAGCGCCGGCTGGGCCAGCGCGCCGGCCGCCGCCACCAGCGACAGGACGGCGGCCGCCGCCAGCGGACGGCGGTGCGGCCGGACCAGGGGCAGCAGCTGGCGCAGCCTCGCCGGAGGTGCGGCCTCCGCGGGGGTGCTCAACGCTTCGTGGACGGCGGGGTCACAGCGCGGGAGCGAGGGCGCTGACGATCGCGGTCAGCAGCCGGGCGTGGTGCTCGATCAGCTGCGGCCGGTGCCCGTCGGGACGGATCGCCGCGAGGAACCCGGCCGCCGTCCAGAACTCGTCGCCGTCGTCGGTGCCGAGCAGCAGGCCGCGCACCGTGGGATCGCCGACCAGGGCCCGGGCGGCCGGGCCGTCCTCGGCCGCGAGCAGCACCCACCGGGCGTCGAAGGCCGGGTCGCCGCTGGGCACCTGCACCAGCCCGCCGGTGCGGTGCTTCCAGAAGCGGGCCGGCGAGAGCCGCAGCGGTGGGAGGGCACCCAGCACCGGGGCGGCGGTGACCGCGTACTCGGGCACGGCGTAGCGCCCGGAGGCGAACAGGACGTCGAAGGCGACCAGGTCCAGCGTGCCGTAGCGGCCGCGCATCACCCCGGCCGGGCGGTGGTCCTTGGTCGCGCGGACCGGGGCGGTGCGCACCAGCTCGGCGAGGACGGCGTCCTCCGGCGCGGTGCCGTCGGAGATCGCCCAGCCCTGCTGCACCGCCCAGCCCTGCGCGCCGACGGCGTCACCCTGGTAGGCGAAGACCTGCTCGAGCTCGGTGGGCTGCCGGGGGCGCCGGGCGCCGAAGAGGCCGCCCTGCACGGGCTGCTCGCCGGCGGTCTGCGGCCCGGCTGCCGGGTACTGGGCCGGGCGGTCGGGCGCGGCGGGCGGCAGGTCCCAGCCCGGGGGCTGCCAGGCGCTGCTGCCCTGGCCCGTACCGCCCTGGTCGGGGCGGTCGGCGGGGGGCTGCTCGCCGGGGGACGGGTCGGCCGGCGGCTGCTCGCCGCCGGTCCGGTCGCCGTCCCCGCCGAGGTGGCCGGGCTCGCGCCAGCCGCTGCCCTCGTCGGGACGCTGCTCGAAGCCGTCGCGGTCGGAGCCGTCGCGGTCGCGCGGGCTGCTCATGGCTGCATCGTCCTCCCGGAGCGCCACGCCAGGCGGGCGCTCCTATCCGTACGTGTCCCGCGGTCCCCGTCCGCGGACCGAGCGGGGGCCCTTCTTCCAGCTCGGGGCCGTCGGTCCGACAACGCGCAGCCGGGTCACGACGTCCCCGCCGACCGAGGCGTGCAGCTTGGCGAGGATCGTCGGCGCCAGCAGCCGCAGCTGGGTGGCCCACGCGGTGGACTCCGCGACGACCAGCAGCTCGCCCTCGGTGAGGGTCTGTGGCGCACAGTGCGCGGCGATCTCCGGGCCGACCAGCACCGACCACCGGCCGAACACCGCGCCGACCTTCGTGTGCTCGGACCAGTCCTGCGTCTGGACCAGCGAGTCGACCAGCCGGCCCAGCGGCTGCGGGTCGTCGTCCCCCGGGCGTGGACCGGTCCAGTTCCGCCGCGGGCCGGCGATCCGCCGGCGGGTGGGGCGGGGCCGGGCCGCCGACGCGGCGCGGGCGGCCTCCAGCGCCGCGCGGGCGATGTCGCTGGGCCGCCCCGGCCGTTCCTCGTTCACCGGACCTCCTCCCGCACCGCGCCGTCCTCGGCATCCTCCTCGGCGGGGCCACCGTCGAGCGGTACCGCCTGCCCGCCGGCGACGTGCACCACCGTGCTGCGCAGCTCGGCCGGGACGTCGTCGAGCACCGCCGCGGTGACCAGCGCCTGCTCGGCCGAGCGGGCCACCGCCGCCAGGGCCGCGCGGCGGTCGGCGTCCAGGGTGGCGAAGACGTCGTCCAGCACCAGGATCGGCTCGTCGCCGTCGGCCCGCAGCAGCGCGAAGCAGCCCAGCTTCAGCGCGAGGGCCAGCGACCAGGACTCGCCGTGGCTGGCGAACCCCTTCGCGGGCATCGAGCCCAGCGAGATCACCACGTCGTCGCGGTGCGGGCCGACCAGGGTCATGCCGCGGTCGACCTCGTCGCCGCGGCGCTCGGCCACCCGCTCGCGCAGCGCGGTCGACAGCTCGCCGGCCGTGGGCGGCGTCGTCCCCGGCTCCACCGGTGTCCCGTCCCCGGCCAGCGGCACGGTGCCGGCGTAGCCCAGCGCCGCGACGGCGGCGTCCGCGCCGGCGACCGCGGCGTAGGCGCGGGCCACGTGCGGGGCCAGGTCGGCGACCAGCCGCAGCCGTGCGGCCAGCAGCTGGCCGCCGAGGTCGACCAGGTGCCCGTCCCAGACGTCGAGCGTGGCCAGTGCGTCGCCCCGGGCCATGCGGGCGGTCTTGAGCAGGGCGTTGCGCTGCTTGAGCACCCGGTCGTAGTCACTGCGGACGCCGGCCAGCCGCGGCGTGCGGCTGACCAGCAGGTCGTCGAGGAACCGTCGCCGCTCGGCGGGGTCGCCGCGGACCAGCACCAGGTCCTCCGGCGCGAACAGCACCGACTTCACCAGCCCGAGCAGCTCGCGGGGCCGCGGCAGCGGCGCCCGGTTGACCCGCACCCGGTTGGCCCGCCCCGGGTTGATCTCGATCTCGACGAGCAGCTCGCGGTCCTCACGGCGCACCGCCGCGCGGACCACCGCCTGGGACGCCCCCTGCCGGACGAGCGGGGCGTCGCCGGCGACCCGGTGGCTGCCCAACGTGGCCAGGTAGCCGACCGCCTCGACCAGGTTGGTCTTGCCCTCGCCGTTGCGGCCGACGAACACCGTCGGCCCGGGGCGCAGGGCCAGGTCCACTCGGTCCCAGTTGCGGAACGAGCCCAGTTGCAGGTGGCGCAGGTACACGTCAGCGGCGCGGCACCGAGGTCACGCCGGCTTCTCGACCACCGGGTTGTTGCCCCGGGTATCGACGCTCTGCACGGCGTGGCCGCCGAACTGCTGGCGCAGCGCGGCGACGGCCTTCATCGTCGGCGAGTCCTCCTGCCGGGAGGAGAAGCGGGCGAACAGCGAGGCGGCGATCGCCGGCATGGGGACGGCGTGCTCGATGGCCTGTTGCACGGTCCACCGGCCCTCGCCGGAGTCCTCGGCGTACCCGGTGATCTTGTCCAGCCCCGGGTCCTCCTGCAGCGCCCGCACGAGCAGGTCGAGCAGCCAGGAGCGGATGACGGTGCCCTGGGTCCACGAGGCGATCACGCCGGGCACGTCCTCGATCAGGTCCACGGCGGCGAGCAGCTCGTAGCCTTCGCCGTAGGCCTGCATCATCGCGTACTCGATGCCGTTGTGGACCATCTTGGAGAAGTGCCCGGCGCCCACCGGCCCGGCGTGCACGAAGCCCGCTCCGGGGAGCTCGTTGCCGGCCTCGTCGTGCGGAGCCGGGGGCTTGAGCGCGTCGAACACCGGCTGCACCTTGGCGACGTCCTCCGCGGAGCCGCCGACCATCAGCGCGTAGCCGTTCTCCAGACCCCACACCCCGCCGGAGACGCCGGCGTCGACGTAGCCGATGCCCTTCTCGCGGCACAGCACGTCGTGCACCTGGTCGTCGGTGTACTTGGAGTTGCCGCCGTCGACGATCACGTCGCCGGGGCCGAGCAGCTCGGCCAGCTCCTTGACGGTGGCTCGGGTCGGATCACCGGCGGGGACCATCACCCACACGACGCGGGGCACGCTCAGCGCCTTGACCAGCGCCTCCAGGCTGTCGACGTCCCGCTTGCCCGGTGCGCGGTCGTAGCCGACAACCTCGTGACCGGCGCGGCGCAGCCGCTCGGTCATGTTGCCGCCCATCTTGCCCAGCCCGATCAGCCCCAGCTGCACGGCAGTGTCCCCTCTCGATGGCCCTCGTCCTCGCCGGTGTCCGGCAGTACCCCGTCCGGCGGCGCGGCTCGTCTCCGCCGTCCATCGTGCTCGGTCCGGCAGGTCGCTGCCGCCCGGGGCCACCGGCGGCCCTCTGGAACGGCCACCCTTCAGGGTCCCCGGCCCCGTCCCCGGGCTCCGCCCCGAGCCTGCGAGGGGTGGGGAGGGCGGGGTCCTTCTACGAGGCGTGGGGGAAGGGTGGTCCTCTCTCACCCCGGCAGCCGCACCGGCATGATCAGGTACCGGTAGCTGCCCGGCCGCTCGGCCGGGCGGGAGGCCGCCTCGTCGCCGTCGGCCGCCGGCTCCGGCACCCCGGAGAGGACGGCGGGCTTGAGCGGGCTGGTGAAGTCCATCCGCGCCCGCGGGGTGTGCACCGCGGCCAGCCCGTCGAGCAGGAACGTCGGGTTGAAGCCGATGGTCAGCGGATCGCCGTCGAACTCGACGTCGCAGCGCTCCTCGGCCTGGCCCTCGTCGTCGCTGCCGCCGGCGCGCAGGGTGACCTGGCCGGGGGTGAACTCGCAGCGCAGCGGCGTACCGCGCTCGGCGACCAGCGCGACGCGCTTGGCGGCGTCGGTGAACAGCCCCACCGGCAGCGTGGCGTTGCTCGCCGACTCGCTGGGCATGATCGCCCGGTACTTCACGAACTCGGCGTCCAGCAGCCGGGTGGTGGTCTGCCGGTCCTTGCCCGACAGGCCCAGGATGCCCTCGCCGGAGTTGCCCGAGGACAGCGACAGCGTGATCTCCGGGCCGCTGGTCAGCGTCTTCGCGGCGTCGGCCAGCGTCCGGGCGGGCACCAGCACCGCGGCGGTCAGGCCGGGGGTCTCCGGCCGCCAGGCGAACTCGCGGACGGCGAGGCGGTACCGGTCGGTCGCCGCCAGCGTCACCAGGTCGTCCTCGATCTCCAGGCGGACGCCGGTGAGCATCGGGAGGGTGTCGTCGCGCCCGGCGGCCACGGCCACCTGACCGACGGCCTCGGCGAAGACGTCGCTGTCGACGACGCCGGCCGACGACGGCATGGCCGGCAGGGACGGGTAGTCCTCGACCGGCAGCGTCGGCAGGCTGAACCGCGCGTTGCCACAGGAGATCGACAGTCGCGGCCCCTCGGCGGTGAGGTCGACCGGGTGCGGCGGCAGCGCACGGGTGATCTCGGCGAGCAGCCGGCCCGGCACGAGCACGCGGCCGCTCTCGGATGCCTGCACGTCGACCTCGGCACGGGCGGAGACCTCGTAGTCGAACCCCGACACCGACAGCTGGTTGCCGTCGACCTCGAGCAGGATCCCGGCCAGGACCGGCACCGACGGCCGAGGCGGCAGGCTGCGCGCCGTCCACGCGACGGCATCGGCGAGCACCTCACGTGCCACCCGGAACTTCATGACCTGATCCACTCCAGCCGTCGTCGTGTTGCTGCTCCCACTGCGGTGCTCATCGTGCCTCCTACCGGAGACATGGGGGCAACTGCTGTCCTCGATCAGGTCACTCCCAGCGCAACTTCCCCACCCTGAATGTGGTTCGAGAAACCCCGATCTCTCTCCCTCATCCTCGTCATCACTGGTGTGGAAGCTGGGGATCGAGGCCGTCCGCGCAGGTCAGGGCCCGAGTCGACGTGTTGGCCGACTGTGGGTGGACAGGGGTGTCCCTGTGTCGACACGTGGACATCTCGACGGTCCTGCACATCGGGCGCCGTCTCTCCACCTCCTGTCCCCCGGTTCCCCCAGGCCCGTCCCCAGTCCGTACCCAGGCGCGGTGCCGCTCCGGGCCGACACTTCACTCCGACGGCGAGAACCCCCAGGTCGGGGCGATGTCGAGCGCGATCCCCAGAGTCGTGCGACGCTGTGGCTACGCCGAGTGGTCGTGACGGCGGGTGAGCGGACGAACCGAGATCTCCCCAGCCTGTGCACATCGCTGGGGACAACTCGTCGACCAGTCGACCGGCGTCACCGGTACGAGTGACCTGCGCACCACCCCCGTCGCAGGTCCGACGGCCGTCGTCCACCCACAGATCCTGTGGACGGGTCGACCGACGACGGCGGCACTCGACACGTCAGGTGCGCGCCCACGGCGCCGACCACCACCCGTCGAGCGACGACAGCCCGTCGCAGCCGGTCCGGGAACGGCGAACCGGCCGGCCCGGGCGTGCAGAGCGATGACGGCTCGGAGGAACTGGGGACGCCATCTGGTGACGGGCCGGGGCGGGGATGGCACCCGGCGACACGCTGTACACGGGTCGGGGGACGGCCGTCAGCCGGGGTGGACCGGTCGCGGGGGCCCGGAGAGCCTCTCGACCGGGACACGGGCAGCGGCTCAACGGCGGCGGGGGACGGCCATCGGCCGCGGTGCGGTCCGGAGGACCGCGATGTCATTGCCGGGCGCGGCTCTTGATCCTCGCGGTGAGCTCGGTGACCTGCGTGTACGTGGCCCGCCGCTCGCTCATCAGGTTGGTGATCTTCTTGACGGCGTGCATGACCGTGGTGTGGTCCTTGCCGCCGAAGGAGGCGCCGATCCGCGGGAGGGACAGCTCGGTGAGCTCCCGGCACAGGTACATGGCGATCTGGCGGGCGTTGACCAGCGTGCGGCTGCGGTTGGCGCCCTGCAGCTCCTCCATCGTCACGGAGAAGTACTCCGCGGTGGCCGCCATGATGATGGCCGCGGTGATCTGCGGGCCCTGCTCGTCGCTGATCAGGTCCTTGAGCACCAGCTCGGCCAGCGGCAGGTCCACCTGCTGCTTGTTGAGGCTGGCGAACGCGGTGACCCGGATCAGCGCGCCCTCGAGCTCGCGGATGTTGGTCTGCACCTTGCTGGCGATGAACTCCAGCACCGGGTCGGGGACCTGCAGCCGCTCGCCGTAGGCCTTCTTGCGCAGGATCGCGATGCGGGTCTCCAGGTCCGGTGCCTGGACGTCGGTGATCAGCCCCCACTCGAAGCGGGTGCGCAGCCGGTCCTCGAGCGTCGTCAGCTTCTTCGGCGCCCGGTCGGAGGTGATGACGATCTGCTTGCTGGCGTTGTGCAGCGTGTTGAAGGTGTGGAAGAAC
>DASQNB010000070.1:0-7256 GCA_035645175.1 Geodermatophilus sp. | reverse complement strand
GCTCCCAGCGACCGTCGGTCCGGGCCGCCTCGATCTCGGCCAGCCCCGCCGGGCGCATCCGTCCCGCGGCGGTGAGCGCCTCGACCGCGGTGACGTTCTTGCGCGACCAGAGGCTGCGCGGCCGGCGTGGAGTGATCCGCTGCAGGTAGGCGGTTTCGTCCAGACGCTGTGCCTTCCCGTCGATCCAGCCGAAGCAGAGCACCGACTCGACCAGTTCGGCGTAGGTCACCGAGGGGACGCACGAGTCCTTCTTGGCGATCCGCACGTACAGCCCGGGCGCGGTCGCGTGCTCCGCCTCGAGCCACTGCTCGAGGGCCGCCTGGTCGGCGAAGGCCAGTACCGGCAGGTCGGTCGGCACGGTCACGCGGCCATCCTGGCGGCGGTCCGGTCCGTCGTCCAGGTGTCGGAGTGAAGTGTCCTTGACACCGGCGGTGGGGTGCTGGTGCACTCCCCCTGTCAAGCTCACTTGTCTCCCGGGGGTCGGCCATGGTCGTGCGTCACGTCGCCGCGGTGCTCACCGGACTGCTGGTCGCGACCGCGATCGGCTTGCTGGCGGGCCTCTTCGCCGACGACCGGTTCTGGCTGCACGTCGCGGTGTTCGCAGCCTGCACGTTCGGGCCGGCCCACGGGCTCGGCTGGCTGGTCTTCCTCTCCCGGGCGGCCGACCCGGAGCCGGTCACCGTCCGGTTCACGGTGCTGAGCCGGCGCGAGGCCTGAGCCGAGCGTGCACAACGACCTGGCCGAGCGCCGGCAGGTCTGCGGCTGGTCGCAGGGGCGGCTGGCCGAGGAGCTCGGGGTCTCCCGGCAGACGGTGATCTCGCTGGAGAAGGGGCGGTTCGACCCCAGCCTGCCGCTCGCCTTCCGCATCGCCGCGGTGTTCGGCTGCCGGATCGAGGACGTCTTCTCCCCGGACCGCGACTGACCGGCGCCGTGCGCCACGCTGGCACCGTGGAAGAACAGCAGGACGACGTCCGGGCGGCGGAGGTCCTCGTCGCCGACCTCGAGTCACGTCCGGGCGGCCGGCTGCTCCGCGGTGCCCGACTGTTCGGCGCCGTCGTCGCCGAACTGGCCTGGGGGCTGTTCCCGGGGCCCTCGGTGAGTGACGTGGTGGTCCGCCGGCGGGACGACGGCACTGAGGTGCTGCGCGTCCCCGCCGGGGACCCGGTCCTCGCAGGCGACCCGTTGCGCCACGTCCGGGACATGCTCGAGACGCTCGGCCCCCAGGAGTTCCTCCACGCGTGGCGCCACCCGACGGACTGACCCTGGGGCTTCATGCGCGCGACCGTCCCGAACGGCCACCTCCGGCCCTCTGAGCTGCGCATTCGCCTTGTGTCGGCGCCTCTTCGAACGTATGATCGAACACATGCACGACGGGTCGGCGACGGGCACGCTCAGTGCCGATGTGCCCGTCGTCGGCTGGGCCGAGGGCCCGTTGGGCGCGGTGCAGGCGGCGGCTCGGGAGATGGCTCGGCAGGCAGCACTGCGCGCCCGGGCGGTCGCCGCGTTCGCCGCCACCCGCCCGGCGACCACGGACCGGCAGCAGGGTGAGCGCGGGGCGATGGCGGCCGAGCGGTGGGCGGCGCGGGCGGAGGTGCTACGGCCGGTGAGCGAGTGGGCCGCGTACGAGCTGTCGATCGCGCTGAACGTCACCGCGCAGGCCGCCGAGGCGGAGCTGGAGCGGTCGTTGACGCTGGTGCAGCGGCTGCCGCGCGTGCTGGACGCATTGCAGGCCGGGCTGCTGCACGACCGGCACCTGTGGTGCCTGCTGGAGCACGTTGCGCCGATCGCCGACGACGCGCTGCGCGCCAAGGTGGAGGCCGAGCTCATCGACTGGGTCGCGGCGCGGCACCGGGTGACCACTCCAACGGCGTTGGGGGATCGGGTGCGGCGGGTGGTGGCCAAGCACAACGCCCGCGACGCCGCCCGGGACCTGGCCCGGGCGCTGGCGCAGCGCGGCATCTCGCTGCGCCCGGAGCAGACCGTGGGCCTGTCGGCGGTGACGATCGTGTGCACCACGCCGGAGGCGCAGGCGTTCTACCGGGCCCTGTCCGCCTGCATCGACGCCCTGGAGACCGGTCCCGAGGACACCCGCACCCGCGGGCAGAAGATGGTCGACTGCCTGATGGACCTGGTGCTGCGGCCCGGGGAGACCGACCTGCCGCCGGTGCAGGCGCTGCTGACCATCGTCGCGTCGGTGCAGACCGCTCTGGGCGGAGACGCCCTCGGTGAGGTCGACGGCAAGCTGGTGACCGCGGAGATGGCCCGTCAGCTCGCCCGTGCCCTTGCCGGCCTCCCTGCGCAGCCCCCTCCGACCGCTGACGCCACGACGCGGGTCGCCGGCACGGAGGCGGCCGACACCGACGGCGGCAGCGCTCCCGTCGCCGCGCCGACCGTCGTCGCCGGAGGCGAGCCGATCGACACCGACGGCGGCCCGATCGACCGGGCCGCCGCCGAGCTCGGCGGCGAGGACTTCGACCGCTGGCTCGACGACCTGGTGCGCGCCGCCTTCGGCGACGCCCCCGTACCCGGCGATCCGCCCGACCCGAGGGAGTGGGACACCGGGCCACGGGACGACCACAGCGACGCGATTGGCCTGAAGGAGCCGGGCAGTGCACCCCCGGCCGTCACGAGCAGCGCCGCCGCCCCGTCACCGGACGACGCGGAGCCCTGCTCGGATGATGGCTGGTGGGCGGCCACCGACCGGGCGGTGGAGGAGGCCGGTACGGCGGTGCACGGCGCGCGCCTGGCGCTGGGCGCGGCGGAGCAGATGGTGCGCACCGCCCAGCGAGCCGATGCCGACGACGAGGCCGCGTGGCAGGCGAGTGCTACCGGGCGGGTGAACGCCGCACCCGACGCGCTCACTGCCCTGGCCGCCGCCGCGGACACCCAGCGCGAGGAGCTCGCCGCACTACTCATGGCCACGGCCGGTGGTGGGCTGGCCGACCGGCCGCGCATCGCGGTCACCGACGCGACCACCGGTGCGCTGCTGGCATTGACCGACCTGCCCGGCCTGGTCCGTGCCGGCACCTGCGGCGCCCCCGCCTGCCGTCGGCGACCCGAGGTCTGCGACCACGACCTGACCGGCCGTCCCGGCCTGGGCGCCCCTGGACCCAGCCCGGGCTACCGGCCCGACACCGCCCTGGACCGGTACGGGCGCGCCCGCGACCGGCACTGCCGCTTCCCCGGCTGCCGCCGTCGCATCCCCAGGACCGGCGAACTGGACCACGTCATCGCCCACCCTGACGGGCCCACCGCAGCGGCCAACCTGGCTGGCTTCTGCACCTCCAACCACCGCGGCAAACACCAGGCACCCGGCTGGACCTACCGGCTCCAGCCCGGCGGCACCCTCACCGTCACCACGCCCACCGGCCTGACCGCCGTCACCGAACCCCCGCCCTACTGAGTGAGGCCGCGCAGCGAACGGCGACGGCGGGAAGCCGACGGGCCGCGGTGCGACGTCGATGACCGTGTGCTGTGCTGACGCCCGTGGCCGAGAACTACATCGCCGAGTTGCCGTTCGGGTCCCCGCAGATCGACGCCGAGGCGTTCGTCGCGCCCACGGCCGTCGTGGTCGGGGCCGTGACGATGGGGCCGCGGTCGAGCATCTGGTACGGCGCGGTCGCGCGGGCCGACGCCGAGGTCATCGAGATCGGCGAGGGCTCCAACATCCAGGACGGCTGCACCCTGCACTCCGACCCCGGCTTCCCGCTGGTGGTCGGCCGCGGGGTCACCGTCGGCCACCGGGTCGTCCTGCACGGCGCCCGCGTCGACGACGACGTCCTGGTCGGCATGGGCAGCGTCGTCATGAACGGCGCGCACATCGGCTCCGGGTCGATCGTCGCGGCGGGCGCCGTCGTCACCCAGGGCACGCAGGTGCCGCCGGGCTCGCTGGTCGCCGGTGTCCCCGCGAAGGTGATCCGGCAGGCGACCGAGGACGACATGCAGCACATCCGCGGCAACGCGGCCAGCTACACCGGCCGGCTGGACACCGCCCGCAGGGTGCGCCCGGTGGTCCGCCAGTCACTGCCCCCGTCGGGGCAGGTCCACGGCGACGCCATGGACTGAGCCTCACCCGCCCGACGGCGGCAGTGTGAACCAGATCGTCCGAGCGCGCGCCGCCACCTCGCCGTCCGGCCCCACCAGCGCCGACGCCGTCGTCGACCGCCGGTCGTCGCGCTCCAGCACCCAGGCCAGCAGCACGTGCTCGACGCCGAGCCGCACCGGTCGGTCCTGCCGCGCGGTGATCGTGCCGAGCACGTTCGGGCCCGTCGTCCGCCCGGTCAACGGCATGAACGACGGGCAGTCCAGCGCCGCCCACACCGTCTCCGGTGCGGCGACGTCCCCGGACGCGGGGAGGTCACCGGTCGGCCGCCACACCCCCGCCCACAGCCCGGGCCGGCCGGGCAGCGGGCCGACCCGGGTGCGCAGGCCCTCGCCGGGCGGCCGCTGCGTGCCGCAGCCCCAGCAGCGGGGGAAGGGGTGGTCGTCCCACGCCGGCAGCGCGGCGACGGCGGCCGCCGCCTCTGCCCGCGACGGTGGCGGGGGCACGTCCAGCTCCAGCAGAGCGGGCTCGGCGCGGGCCAGCAGCTCGGCGCCGTCGGACAGCTCGGCTCCGCCGTCGGTCCGCACGTCCAGCGGCCGCTCGAGCGGCACCGGCCGGCGCAGCCGGACGCTCACCGCCGGTGCGTCGACCAGGGCCGCGAGCGTCCCGGCGAGCCAGCCGCCGTTGGCGCTGCCGGGCGGGCCGCAGAACCGGGCGGGGACGGTGAGGGTCGGCACCCGGTGAGCGTAGGAGCCGCGATCAGCGGCTCCCGGCGGTGCGGCACGCTGCCCGGGTGCGCGCACTCGTGTTCGAGACCTTCGGCGGCCCGCTGACCGTGCAGGACGTCCCCGCGCCCGACCCCGCACCCGGCGGCGTCGTCGTCCGGGTGGGTGCCAGCGGTGTGTGCCGCAGCGACTGGCACGCCTGGCAGGGGCACGACCCGGACGTCGTCCTCCCGCACGTCCCCGGGCACGAGCTGGCCGGCACGGTGGCCACCGTCGGGGCGGAGGTCCGGCGCTGGCGGGTGGGCGACCGCGTCACCGCCCCCTTCGTCAACGCCTGCGGCCGCTGCGCGCAGTGCGCCGCCGGCGAGCACCAGGTGTGCACCCGGCAGACCCAGCCCGGCTTCACCCACTGGGGCTCGATGGCCGAGTACGTGGCGCTCGACGCCGCCGACGTCAACCTCGTCGCGCTCCCGGCCGGGCTCGACGACGCGACCGCGGCCAGCCTCGGCTGCCGCTTCGCCACCGCCTTCCGCGCGGTCGTGCAGGTCGCGGGGGTGCGGCCCGGCGAGTGGGTGGCCGTCCACGGCTGCGGCGGGGTGGGCCTCTCGGCGGTGCAGGTCGCGGTGGCCGCCGGCGCCCGCGTGGTCGCCGTCGACGTCTCCTCGGCGGCCCTGCAGCTGGCGGCGACCCTGGGCGCCGAGCACACCCTGGACGACCCGGCCGTCATCCCCGACCTGACCGGGGGCGGCGCACACGTCTCCCTCGACGCGCTCGGGGCGGCCGTGACCTGCGAGGACTCGATCCGGTGCCTGCGGCCGCGGGGCCGGCACGTGCAGGTCGGGCTGCTGCCGCCGGCGCAGGGCCGCCCGGCCGTGCCGATGGACCTCGTCGTCGCCCGGGAGCTGCAGGTGCTGGGCAGCCACGGCATGGCCGCGCACACCTACCCCGAGCTGCTGGGCCTGATCACCGCCGGGCGGCTGCGGCCGCAGACGCTGGTCACCCGCGAGCTGGCCCTCGACGAGGCCGGCGCCGCGCTGGCCGCGGTGGGCCGCGCCCCGGGCATCGCGGTGGTCACCCGGTTCTGAGCGGTCAGGTCCCGGGCGCGCCGGTCGCCGTCGGCACCGCGGTCGTCGGCGCCGGCTCGTCCTCGGCGGTCGGGGGCGTCGGCTCCGGCGTCGGCTCCGGCGTCGACTCCGCGGTCCCGGGAGGCGTCTGCTCCGCCGTCCCCCCGGGCGGCGTCGTCGTCACCGGGGGAGGAGCGGTGGTGCGCGGCGTCGTGGTGGGGGCCGTCGTCGTCGGCTCGGCGGTCTCGGTGGGGAGCACCGGGGCCGGGGCCACCGGGGTCTGCACCGTCGAGTCGGTGCCCGGGACCGTGCCGGCGGGCTCCGGCGGGCGCACGTAGAGGTACAGCGTGTAGAGCCCGACGAACAGCAGCGCCAGGACGACGGTCGAGGTACGCGCGCGACCGAGGTGGTGCGGCACCGCCGACCACCAGCGGCGCGGCGCGGCCGGCGGCGCGGTGCTCACCGACAGCTCGCGGGGCGGCTCGCCGGGGCCGTTCGTCTCGGGGACGGTCACCGCACACCGTCCGGGGACGGCGCGCCCGACTCCGCCGTGGGCGAGGCGGCCGTCGCCGCCGGCACGCCCAGGCCCTCGCGGCGGAATGCCAGGACGACGCGGGCCCGCAGGTCGCGGCCGACGTCGAACTGCTTGCCGGGCAGCGTGCGCGCCACCATCCGGACGTTCACCTGCTCGAGGTCGATCGTCTCCACCCCCATCACGCTGGGCGGGTCCAGCAGCAGCGGGCGCAGCTGCGGGTCGCGGAAGGCCTCCGCGCCGACCTCCCGGAGGATCTCGTTGACCCGGTTCACGTCGGTGCTCGTCGGCACCGGGACGTCGACGACGGCGCGCGCCCAGTCGCGGGAGAGGTTGGTGACCTTCACGATCTGCCCGTTCGGCAGCGTGATCACCTCGCCGTTGGCCGAGCGCAGCCGGGTGACCCGCAGCGTCACGTCCTCGATCGTGCCCTCGGCCGCCTCCACGCCGCCGACCACCTGGATGGACACGACGTCACCGAAGCCGTACTGCCGCTCGGTGATGATGAAGAACCCGGCCAGCACGTCGCCGACGATCCGCTGCGCCCCGAAGCCCAGCCCGACGCCGAGCACGGTCGCCGGCGCCACCAGCCCGCCGATCGGGATGCCCGCGCGGTCCAGGACGGCGAAGACCGCGACGGCGTAGACCAGCACGATCAGCGTCCAGGTGATCACCTGGGTCAGCGAGTGCCGGTGCTTGGCCGCCTCCGAGCGCACCAGCGCGTCGCCGTGGGTGGAGCGGGCGTCGATGCGGTCGGTGATCTTCTCGCCGACCCAGGAGATGAACCGCGCCAGCAGCACCGACCCCAGGACGAGCAGGACGATCTCCAGCCCGCGCCCGGCGAGCCAGTTCAGCAGTGGGTCCAGTGGTCGCATCGATCTCAGCCTCCCCGG
>DASQNB010000069.1:0-1879 GCA_035645175.1 Geodermatophilus sp. | reverse complement strand
GCGGTCTGACCGTGCGCTTCGGGGTGCTCGGCACCGGCCACTGGGCGCGGACGGTGCACGCGACCGCGCTCGCCGAGCACCCGACCGCCGAGCTCGTCGGCGTCTGGGGGCGGGACCTCGCCAAGGCCGAGGAGGTCGGCGCGGAGTTCGACGTCCCCGGCTTCTCCGACCTGGCGGCGCTGCTCGGCCAGGTGGACGCCGTGGCGATCGCCGTCCCGCCGTCGGTGCAGGTGGAGCTGGCCGAGCAGGCCGCTGCGGCGGGGAAGCACCTGCTGCTGGAGAAGCCGATCGGGCTCTCGCTCGACGAGGCCGACCGGGTCGTCGCCGCGGTGCGGTCGTCCGGTGTCGCCTCGGTCGTGTTCTTCACCTTCCGCTTCCAGGCCGGGACGTCGACCTGGCTGTCCCAGGCCGCCCGCACCCGGCTGGCCGGGGGCGCCGGCTCGTGGCTGAGCGCGCTGGCCGGCAGCCCCTTCGACTCGGCCTGGCGCCGCGCACACGGGGCGCTGTGGGACATCGGCCCGCACGCCCTCTCGCTGCTGCTGCCCACGCTCGGACCGGTGGTGTCGGTACAGGCCGGAGGCGGCGCCGGGGACACCGTGCACCTGGTGCTGCAGCACGCCACCCCGGGCGTCGCGTCGACGGTCACGCTCTCGCACACCGTCGCGCCCATGTCGACGGGCATCGAGTTCTTCGTCCACGGGGACGCCGGCCGGCTGGTGCTGCTGCCGGACACCGAGAGCCCGGTCGAGTCGTTCTCCGTCGCGGTCGACGAATTGGAAGCGGCTGCGCTCACCGGCGGGACGCACCCGTGCGACGTCGGCTTCGCGCGGGATGTCGTCGCGGTGCTGGCGACCGCGGCCCGCGCGCTCGAGTCCGGCTGCCGGGAGCCGGTCGAGGGCTGAGCCGGCTCCTCCGTTGGAGCGAGGCCACGCGCGCGCGTGCACGCTCCGCGGCCGTGGGAGGCGGCACCCTGCTCACGGCGCCCCAGGGCGGGGCCGGACGGGGGCGGACATGGGTCTCGGCGAGTGGTACCTGCGACGCGGCCGGATCGACCGGCGCACCTGGTGGCTGCACTACACGCTGCCGATCATGGGACTCGGCCTCCTGGCGAACATCGCCGACGCGGCACTGGGGTACCCGGTCTTCTCGTCGACGGTCGACCCGGGCGATCCCTGGGCCTACGTCGGTGGTCCGCTGACGGCGCTGGTCTCGCTGCTGACGATCGTCCCGTCGATCAGCTCCTCGGTGGCCCGGCTGCACGACCGCGGGCACTCGGCGTGGTGGCTGCTCTGGATGCTGCTGCCCCTCGTCGGGTGGCTCGTGCTGTTCATCCAGAACGGCTTCCTGGCCGGCCAGCCGGTGCGCAACAGGTACGGCTACCCGCCGGGGCAGCCCGCGCCGACCTGGTGAGCATCGCGCTCTTGCGGTCGTCCGCACGCGCCTGCGGTGTTGCGGCGCCGCAGGAGCGTGCGGAACGCCGCAGCAGTGCGTCAGTCGAAGGGGTTGGTGAGGACCGGACTGGCCTGCAGGACGGTGAACGTCGCCGGCGGTCCCTCCGTGGTCGTGGTGCCGGGGACGTCGGCCGTCGCGCCGCCGTCCACGCTGAAGGTGCCGCTCCAGGTGGTGGTGAGTGAGGCGGTGTAGGTGCCACTGCGGTAGTCGTGGCTGATCGTGTGGTCCGGGTACGGGGCGCCGGGGTCGGTGGTGGTGAGGACGGCGCCGTCGCCGGTGTCCCAGGTGAAGGCGCTGGCAGTGGCGACGATGTCGACGGTGAAGCCGCGGATGTCGACGGTGAAGGTCTGGGTGGTCGGCCCGTCGGTGTAGAAGACGACGGGCAGGCCGGCCAGTGCGTTGCCCGGTGGCTGCTGCTGGGTGGGCA